>NZ_JBHWVM010000101.1:0-24342 GCF_042736805.1 Streptomyces sp. NPDC060031 | reverse complement strand
CCATCGAAAGCATGGACAGCCTCTATCCGGACACCAACGCCAACCTGCCTGGCACCATCCAGTGATCAGCTACACCACCACAAGGGACATGACCCGTACCTCGTGCCCGGCGCTCTCCAATGTGGACACCGCGAGGTCCTTCAGCGAGCTGTTGAGCGACTTCGGCTCCGGGTGGGCGTAGACGATCAGCGTCTTCATGGGAACTCCTTCGGATCGGATGCCTTCGATTCTGGGCACCGCGGCGCCCGGCCTTCAGGGGCGCCTCTTCCATCGGACGGGACTTCCTGGTACTGGCAGGACCACCTTCGCGGGCAACACCGAGGCCATACTGGGGGGATGGACGATCTTGCGGGCTTCCTGCGGACCCGGCGTTCCCGGGTCGACCCGGCGGCCGTCGGCATCCCCGCCGACAGCCGCCGCCGGGTCGAAGGGCTGCGCCGCGAAGAGGTCGCGCACCTGTCCGGAGTCAGCGTCGACTACTACGTACGCCTGGAGCAGGGCCGCGCGACCCAGCCCTCCGAGCAGGTCCTCGACGCGCTCGCCCGCGTCCTCGGCCTCGACGAGACCGAACGGGGGCACCTCTACCGGCTCGCCCGGCAGCGGCGCCGCCGTGCGAAGGCGCCGGGCGGGCGGGTCCGGCCGGAGCTGCTGCGCGTCCTCGACCTGGTCGCCGACGCACCCGCGCTGATCATGGACCACCGTCTGGACGCGCTCGCCGGGAACCGCCTCGCCAGGCTCCTCTTCGGCCGACCGATGCCGGGCCTGAACATCGCCCGGCACATCTTCCTGGAGGAGGCCGAGCACGGTCTTTACGCGGACTGGGAGAAGTGCACTCTCGACGTGGTCGGGCACCTGCGCCTGGCCGCCGGCCAATATCCCGAGGACCCCCGCCTGGCCTCGCTCATCGGCGAGCTGGCGATGGGCAGCGAGCGCTTCCGTCACCTCTGGGCCCGCGCGGACGTGCGCGCCCGCACACATGGACTCAAGGCGTACCGGCATCCGCTGGTCGGACTGCTGGAACTGCACCAGGAGAACTTCGCGCTGTCGGACGCATCGGGCATGGAGCTGCTGGTGCTGTCCGCGGCCCCCGGCAGCCCCGCCGAGGACGGGCTGCGCCTGCTCGCGGGCCTGGGCGCGGACAGCGGTGACGCGCATCCCACGGTGAACGCTCAGGTCCGCGAGTGACTCGACGACACCCACGCACAGGCGGCGGCGATCGCGTCTTGCTGTTCGTAGCCCGGCGGGGCGGGGTCGGGAGGCAGGACGTAGCCGTCGGGCATGACCGCGTACACCTCCCTCATGCGATGCCCGTACGCGCACTCCAGCGCCTGGGGCCAACCCCCGGTCAGAGGTCCCGGCCTCCCCACCAGGCCGCGGCACGCGGTTGCGGTGTCAGCCGCGGCGTGCCGGGATCAGGCCGGCCTCGTGCGCGGCGATGGCCGCCTCCACCCGATTGCGTGCGCCCAGTTTCGCCAGCACGGCGCTGACGTGCGCTTTCACCGTGCCCTCGACGAGGTGCAGTCGGCTCGCGATCTCCGCGTTGGACAGGGCCGCGCCGAGCCCGGCCAGTACGTCGCGCCTCCGCTCCGTCAGCCGGTTCAGGGAGCGGTGGGGGTGCGTCGACCGGTGGGCGCGCATCCCGGCAATGACCCGGCCGGCGACACGCGGAGACAGGTAGGCCCCGCCGGCGCCGACCGGTACCCTGCGGACCGGCCCGCACCAGGGCGGCTTCCGTGTCACCGCGGTCCTCCCGCACCAGGCGCCGGCCGGCCCCACGACACGAGCAGCGGCCACCGGCAGCGGCACGCGTCTCGGCGCCGCCCCGGAGTCCTCCGCACGGCTCGCCGAGATACGGCGGGCCGCGCGCCGCCGCGCCGCCGCCGCCTTCGCGGCGCCGGTCGCCGCAGCAGCGTTCTTCGTCCCGGCCGCCGTCTACCTGGCCTGGCAGCTGACGACCGGCGTGCTGTCACCGTCCCGGTTCGACGAGCTGGAACCGGGGCGGTCCCGCACCGAGCTCACCCGTCTGCTCCCGGCCCGCGCGTTTCCGAATCCGCCCGACCACGCCCGTTCCGCACCCCGGCCGCCGGGCACCGACTGCGCGTTCTACCCGCTCCGGCCTCGACCTGTTCGGCGAAGTCGACCTCTACCGGCTCTGCTGGACCGACGACGATCTCGTGGCCAAGGACACTCTGGAAGCGAACCAACGCTGACCGGCCCGCGCGATGGGGCTCTCGCCAAGAATGCGGCAGATCAGCCTTCGTCCGAACGGGACAGGGCTTCGGTGATCAGACGGCTGGCGAAGTCGGGGTCGTCGGTGATGCGGTTGATGTGCTCCGCGAGCAGGAAGGCGGTGGCTTCCAGGGGATTCATCTCCTCCTCTGTCCAGTCTCCGTACTGCTTGCGCCACAGGTTGGGGCTCAGCCCGGTGCCCGCAGCGATGACCAGGCCGGCCATGGTGGGGATGGCCTCGGGGCGAACGCTCTTGGGCATCCTGCGCAGCGTGGCCACGAGGTTGGGCACCACGTACTCGATGACGTCCTTGTCGTGTTCCTCATGAGCCTTCCGTAGCCACGTCATGAACATGAAGATGAGCGTGCACGCCCCGTTCAACACGTCATTGGCTCCCTTCGGGCCCAGCGACGCGGTGAACTGGGCGACGAGCGCCTGCTGTTCCGGATCAGTCCCGGTCCTGCCGTCGTGGATGCCCTTGAGCCGAGAGTCGATCATCATGAGCGCTGCGCCCACATCGCCGACGGGAGCATGCTGGGGGTCGCAGGGCGATGACACAAGTTCCTCCTGGATGGCCCGTGAGACGGGGGGACGGCAGCCCCTGGCCTCTTGTGTAGCCGGAGGCCAGGGGCGCTGTGGCCAGATCGCCGGGGATTGGCGGCAATGAGATGCGCTGGCCGAATGCGGTAGGTCCACGAGTTCGAGAGGTGTGGCGGGTCAGCTCCAGGTGCGACCAGGTAGCAGGGCCCGCAGTCGCCGCCTATCAGCCCGTCGATCAGCCAGGGAAGGGCCGGAAAGCGCCGTGTCGGCTGAGCTGCTCATGGGGAGATACGAGCGGTCCAGCAACTGAACGTAGTCAAGGAGTCACGTGCGGTGGAAACGGGCGTTCGATGAGGCGCTGCGAGAACTGAGGGAAGCACGCGAGCAGTTGGAACGCCTGGATGATCCGACGGTGGGTCTGTCCGCGTTGCACGGCGAACTCGCGCAGGCCCGCACGGAGATCCAGGAGGTCGTCCACAACGGTGTCACCGCGCTGCGCGACGAGAACCGGGAGCTGCGCCGCCGTCAGGACGGGATGATCACCGACCTGCAAGAGGGCCGGGAGGAAGTACGGGAGGAGTTACGGCAGTTGCGCGAGCTCGCCGGCATCCTGCGCGGCCTCGCCACAGTCACAGCAACGGCTGCCGTCCCGCAGCAGCAGTTGCCGCCCGAGGCCGGGGCAGTGGCCAGTGCGGGCCAGGACGGCGAGGCGGACATCACCGAACCGTCCACGCGGCAGACAGCGCTCGACCGTGAAGACCAGGGGGAGAACATGGAGCACACCGAAGGCCAGGATCTGCGGAAGGCGACCGGGGACGAGGGGGCGGAGGCCGGTCTGAAGAACGCCATCGAGGCCGCCTACCGCGGCACGGCCACCAGGCCCGTGCCCGGGCCCTCTGCCTCCGGGCAGACGGCCGAACTCCAGCCCGAGGACCCGAAGGTCGCGCACGGGGTCCTGCTGCTGAAGGCGGCCGGCGTCGCCTCGGCCGAGCTGGTCCTGCACCGCGACACCTGGGAGTTCCTCTCCTCCCTCGCCGTCGACCACGGTCACTTCCGCACCCCGCCCGCCGTGGAGGACGTCAAGGAAGGCCGCATCCAGGCCGCTCTCTCGGGGCGTTCGCTCATCGCCGTCCTGATCGAGCTCTGGAACACCCGCACCACCGCCACCGTCCTGGAAGCCGACTGGGCTCTGGCCACCACCGCCTACAACCGGATCGCGGCCGGGCTCGCCGGCGCAACCGGCCCCGGGGAAACCATCCGCATCACCCTGGACGACGGACTCGGCCACGCCGGTATCGCCGAGGACTGAGGCATCCGCGGGGAGATCCGCTGCGCGACGAGGTGAGGATGCTCAACCGCCCTCTCTGGCCGGATCGGCGGGTGATGCCGCCGATCCGGCCAGTGAACGACCACGTGCCGCCGCATGCCGCTCGTATCCGTACCGCTCAGGGCCTCGCTCCGCGGCCGGTGAGAGGTGTCAGCGTCGCAGAGCCGTACGGAGCGTGAGTCCGTGGTGGCGCCGCAGCCGGTACAACTCCCAACAGGACAGGGCCGTCACCGTGACGGGGGCGCCGAGGATGAAGACCACACGGGCACCCGTCGGGACCTGGCCGTAGGCCCCGGTGATCACGTCCAGGAGCGCCATCTCCCACACCAGCACGCCGGCGAGGACGGGCGGCAGGACTTCGTGGATGTCGGCGGTGCGGAAGACGTGCACCAGCGACAGTCCGATGCCGTAGAGGGCGAAGCCGATCGACCAGAAGCACATCACGACGATGACGATCTTCCCGGGGAGCCCCACGGCGTCCCGCAGACCCGCCAACTCCGGTGCCATCGCGAGGGCGGCGGTGCCCATGGACACCATGATGGCCAACACCGACCCGAGCGGGCGCAGGGCCCGACGCAGGTACACCCGGCGCAGCCCGTCCCGCGCGGCTGCCACGAAGGCGCCGACCACCACGGGGAAGGTACAGACGAGTACCAGGACGCTGGACCAGCTCTGGTCGAGGCGTTCGCTCGCCACGCCCTCGACGTCGGCGGCGCTCGCGACGGCGTTGTAGGTGACCATCAGGCCCACCCAGGCGACGAGTCCCAGCCCGGTCCGCCACAACTGGAGCTTGCGGACCTCACGGTCGTCGACGATCCCGGGGCGTGAGGGACGGAAGGTCCGCTGGGCGGCGTACAGGGGGTTGTAGAGGCCGCGCAGGATCTTCCGGGCCCGCGACGGCTCCACGCGCGGAGGCGGAACCGGCGCGTAGGGCGGAGCGTACGGGTATCCCGGTGGTGGACCGGGCTGGGCGTACGGATACCCCGGTGGTGGACCGGGCTGGGCGTACGGATACCCCGGTGGTGGACCGGGCTGGGCGTACGGATACCCCGGCGGCGGACCGGGCCGGGCGTACGGGTATCCCTGCGGGGGGACCGGTGGAGCGTAAGGGCGCCCCGGCGGCGGGTTCGCGGCGCCACCACCCGCCGGGTCCCCGTACCCGCCGCTGCCATGGCCTCCGTTGCCGTACCCACCACTGCCGTAGCCGCTCATGCCACGCACCCCCGATGTCCTGCCCGGTCGAACCCAGGCATCCTAGGTCCTGTCCACCGCGGGGCCGGTCCGAACCCGTGCGGAGCGGTGCGCGGGAGGCCTCCTCAGCATCCGAACTCCATCAGCCGTGGGCGACGGGCATCGCGGTGCTGGCTGCCGGGGCAGGCATGAGGAATCCCCCTGCGCGGCCTCACTCTTTGAGAGATGCCTGGATGAGGAGGAGGGCGATGTCGTCGTGACGCGGCGCGGATGCCGTGGCGTATTCGACGAGCGCGTCAGCGACATCGTCCATCGTCCGGCCTTCGAGGTGTGCGAGCTGGCGGGCGAGGTCGGCTGTGGTCTCGCCGATGTCGAGGCCGGGGATTTCGACGAGTCCATCGGTGTACAGGGCGAGCATGCTGCCGGGAGGCAGAGGGATTTCGGTGGTCGGATAGCTGGCATCGGCGTCGATGCCCAGCAACAGGCCGGGGGTCACGTGGAGGACTTCGGTGAATCCGTCGGTGTGGCGCAGGATCGGCGGAGGGTGTCCGGCGGTGGCGAGCTGCGCGCGGTGCCGTGCGAGGTCGATGTAGGCGATCAGGCAGCTGGTGAACAGCCCCGGGTCGAGGTCGACCAGGAGACGGTTGGTGCGGGCGAGGACTTCGCCGGGTGGTGTGCCGGCGGTGGCGTGGGCGTGGACGGCGGTGCGGACCTGGCCCATGAGGGCGGCCGCGGTGATGCTGTGGCCCTGGACGTCGCCGATCGCGACGGCGACCGTGGTGTCATCGCGGCGGATGAGGTCGTAGAAGTCGCCTCCGATGTCCATGCCGCGCCCGGCGGGGAGGTAACGGGCGGCCACGTCCAGGCCCTGGACGTGGGGAAGGGTGTGCGGGAGCAGGACCGATTGCAGGGTGTGGGCGAGCTCGTGCTTGGTGTCGTAGAGGCGGGCGCGGTCCAGTGCCTGGGCGACGAGGCCCGCCAGTGAGGTCAGCACGGCGCGTTCGGCCGGGGTGAAGGGGTGGGGCTGGTCGTAGGCGAGGACGAGGGAGCCGACGACACGGTCGGAGGCGATCAGCGGCAGGAAGGCCCAGGAGGCCATGTCGTCCTCGTGGACGGCCGAGGGGAACGCGCGCATCAGGTCCGCGAAGCTCGGGAAGAAGCTGGGCACACCGGTGCTCAGGACCCGGGCCGTCGGCGTGGGGGCGGTCAGCGACTGGGCATCGAAACGGTCCATCAGCTCGGCGGTGTATCCGCGGTAGCCGATGATGCGGAGCCGGCCTTCTTCTGCTGTCAGCAGGGCCAAGGCCTGGGGGCCGAAGGCGGGCACGATCTGGTCCGCGACGAGATCGACGACCTCTTTCACGCCGACGGCCTCGGTGAGGGCGGCAGCCAGGTGCATCAGATGGTAGAGGGAGGTCACGCCGGCCAGCTCCGCGGACGGCGGCGGATGCCGGTGTACGTCCGGCGTCTCGGGGGCGGCTGTCGGGGTGATGTGGACGCTGATGCCGGAAGCGTCGGGGTACAGCTGGAAGGTCAGCCACTTGGCCGGTGGACGCAGCGCGGTGAAGGACGTGGGCTGGCGGCTGACCACCGCCGCCCGGTAATTCTCTTCGAAGACGGGATCACGCATCCACCGCAGCACCTCCCAGGGCCGGGCACCCCGAAGGACCGCGGCGTCGGCCCCGACGAGGTCGGTCGCGGCGGAGTTGATGTATGTGATGCGGCCGTCCAGGTCCATGGCGCAGCAGCCCACCGGCAGGCGCTCGGCGAAGTTGACCACGGCCAGCGCCTCGTCCCGTCCGAGGGCGCGGGAGCTGGGCGGGGGCAGCACCCGGGGCGTGTCCACCGCCAGCGCCGAAGGCCCGCTGTCGGCGGCCTGCCGCAGCAGGCCGCCCGCCGTGCGGCAGAAGGCGTCAACCGCCGCGAGTTCGCCCGGGCTCAGTTCGGGCGGGCGCCAGATGGGCCAGAGCAGCACGAGGCCGCCCGACGCGGTGGTTCCGTTCATGATCGGGGCGGCGGCGAGCATGAAGTCGTAGGGCAGCACGAGCCCGAGCCGGGGATAGCGTTGCGCGACCTCCTCCCGGCCGCGCAACCACACCAGGCGCCCCTCTCGTATGGCGTCCGTGACCGGGATCGATGCGCCGAGGTCGATCCGCGCCCACGGCGCGGTGATCTGCCCGGGGGCTCCCGACACAACCGCCAGGTGCAGGACCCGCTCCCCGGGCGGAAGCAGGTAGACCAGAGCCACGGAAGCCTCGGTGACCCGGACCACCTCGGCTACGGCGGCGTCGAGCGGCTCCGGGCCGGGTCCTGCTGGGGAGGCGGTTGGCGGCTGCATGCCCTCACCGCCCTTGGGCAACGGTTGGCGGGGAGTGCATGCGTCCGAAGCGGCTGCGGGCCGCCTCCGCGCTGATGCCCAGGCCGGCACCGGTCTGTGCCCGGCCGGCACCGTCCTCGCGGTCAGCCACCACCGCCGACCGCACCGGCAGCTGCAGCAGCTGCAGCAGCTCCGACCGCACCGGCAGCTCCGGCAGCTCCGGCAGAGATGCCACCGCAGCGCGTCGGCCAGCCCGGACGAGGACGGGCGCGGGTGTGTGCCGGGTCTGCCTCTGCAGGGCCTGGACCTGAGGCATCAGGCCCGCGCTGGCGGCGGCCCTCAGCGGTCGCCATCCGCGCCGTGCGCGCCTGGCCGCCCGCCGGTGCGCGGCCCGGCAATACCGCCGGCCGGCCGCCGCCGCGTGCTTCGGCGTCCGGGCGTCGCACCGATCACACAGGCCGTCACCCATACGGCGACCATAGGCCCGCCATACGGTGACGGCACCCCGGCCACGGAGGGTTCAGTGCCCTCCACGTCTCTTCACGGCCGATTCCGCTTGCTGTGGTAACGCTGGGCGAGCCGTGCGAGCGCGACGGCGCCGAGGAGCAGTCCGAAGTCACGCAGGGCGACGTCGTAGTAGCCCGGGATGGTCAGCAGGTTGATGATGATGCCTGCCAACCAGCCGGCCACCAGCCAGGCCCCGAAACGCGGAGCCAGCGCCACGGCCAGGCCGGCCACGATCTCGACCGCACCCACCGCGTACATCGCCGCCTGAGCGCTTCCGGGAACCAGGTTGTCGATCCACGGCGCGAGGTAGGTGGGCCAGTCCACGAGCAGGTTGGCGAACTTGTCCAGCCCGAACACGATCGGCGCCACCGTAAAGCCGGTACGCAGGATCACGAACGCCTGGTAGCCGGGGTCGGTGAGCAGCGCCCGCCGCGGGGCGGCGGAAGTGGTGGTGCTGGGGATCACGGAGGACATGGCCCCTCCTTCTAGCCGACCCGCAGGAGGCTGTACGACCACGTCGCGCGTCAGCCGGGCCCCGTCAGCCGGGACGAGGCGGCGGCAGCCCTCGGGCTGGCCCGGCAGACCGCCGCGTTCCATCTGGACCGACTGGCGAACGAATCGCTGCTCGACGTCGTCTACGAGCGCCGCAGCGGACGCTCCGGACCGGGCGCGGGAAGGCCGGCCAAGCTCTACCGCCGCTCGGCGAAGCAGGTCGCCATCAGCCTGCCGGACCGCCGCTACGAGCTCGCCGGACGGCTGCTCGCCCAAGCCGTGGAGGAATCCGACGCGACAGGTGAGCCCGTGCGCCAGGTGCTGCACCGCAAGGCCGAAGAACTCGGCACGCAACTGGCCGAGCAGAACGAGACGGACATCATCGGCCTGCTCGAGCGCTACGGCTTCGAGCCCCGCCACGAGGATGACGCCATCGTTCTGGCCAACTGTCCCTTCCACGCGCTGGCTCGCGAGCACACCCAGACGGTGTGCGGCATGAACCTCCACCTGCTGCGCGGCGTCCTCAGCGGCCTGGACCAGGAAGCATTCGAGGCATGCCTGGCGCCCGCCCCCGGACGGTGCTGTGTCCGACTGCAGCCAGCCGCCTGATCAGCCCGGCCCACAGACCGCGGTGCCCGCCCATCCTCGCCGGGACGTACCCGGTTCGGCGGAAGCCGGCACGGAGCGCCGGCCTACCGGAGCACCCGGGCCCGAAGAGCCCGCCGCGCCGGACAGCGACCGCGCCACCGCATGACCGGTCGCCTGATGAATGGACAGCCGCCAGACCTGCTCCTCTCCGGTCGCGGCCGGGGCGACCCGCTCGGCGGGGCGGCGAAGATGTTCGGTGAAGCCGAGTCGGGCCGGGACGGCACCGCTGGCGCGGTTGGCAGGGTCGTGGACGACCTCGACGTAGTCGACGCCAGGGAGGCGGAAGGCCTGGTCGACCAGGGCGCGCGCGGCCCGGGTGGCCACGCCGCAGCCGGTGGCTGCCGGGTGCAGCCAGTAACCGATCTCGCGCCCGTTCTCCGGGCTGTCGTCACGTCGGAACAGCTGACAGGCACCGATGTGGTCCTGCCCGACTGCGCGGCTGCTCAACGCGCCCCACCGAGCGCCCACGCGGGCACGGAACGAGCGCGGCTCACCCGGTGCTCGGAGTCGGCGGCAAGGCCGTCGATGACGTCGACCACCACCCACGCAAGCGAGGGAGAGCACGGTCATGCCGGCGCAGCAGGTGTGAGTAGCGGGCGGGCCTACCGCCTTGTAAGCGGTGGGCCCGTCCTTCTCGTGGCGATCTCCGCAGTGCGACAGAAGCCGTCACCGCCGAGTGGTGGTCATGCGGTTGAGGTCAGGATGCTGCTCCCTGGTTCACCGGCGCCGGCCTGCGGTGTCCAAACTGGTTGTGCTGCGCTGTCCTCGGTCTCCTCTTCCCTTCGTCGTGCGCTGTGGGCGCTGCCGGAGACGATGAGGGCGAGCAGGACCGCGGCGGCTTCGCTTTGCAGGATCCGGGCGGCCTGCCTCAGGCGGCGCGGATCGGTGGCGGGAATGGACAGGGCCACGCACTCAGGGTTCGGGCCTGCGGTGATCGGGACCGCCGCACACACCGTCCCCAGCGCGTACTCCTGCATGTCGAGCAGCGGGGCATTCGCCTGTCGTGTGTCGAGTTGCTCGAAGAGGGCCTGCTGGCTCGTGATGGTGCGGGAGGTGAACCGGACGGGTTTGTGGCGAGACAGGTGGTCCTTTCGGCCGTCGTAGTCGAGCTGTGTCAGCAAGGCCTTGCCAACCGCGGAGGCGTGCGCGGCGGCACGGAAGTCCACCCACTCCTCCACCACCGGTGCGGTAGGGCCATCGGCGTACTGGCTGATGGAAACCTCGCCGTCGGCATAGCGGGCGACGTACACGGCGGCGCCGACCGCGTCCCGGACCCAGGCGAGGGTCTCCCGCAGACGCCCGCGCCCGTCCCCGTCCCCGTCGACTGATTCGGTCAGCAGCAGGGCCGTGCCGGCGAGATACGCGTCGGGGCCGATGGGGGTGGCCAGGTTCGCCCGGATCAGCTGTTCCATCGTCCGGGCCAGGATCAGTTGGGGCAGCTGGGTTTCGCGGGCGATCTGCGTCAGGCTCACGCCGCCCGAGTAGCGGTTGATGGCCTCGAGGACCCGCAGCGCCTGGTGGACGGATTCCAGCGCGGCCGGTGCTGGGCGTCGTTCGGGAGAGGTGGGGGCGGCGTGTGTCAGCTGTGGCTGTTTCAGTGCGTCAAGTGTCCATACGCTCGCCTGGTCCGTCAGGTGCAGTGGGTTGAGGCGTGCGTGCTGCGCGATGGCCACCGCGATCTGCGGTCCCGGGAGCGGGATCTCCCCTAAGTCCGGATCCTCGGACCAGAGCCACGCCGTAACGGCGCGTTGCAGCCGTGCGGGCAGCCGGTACGGGGGCCGCCCCGCCCGCCCCGGGCCGGCGGTGAGGACGGTGAGGTCCTGGGTGGTGATGGGCGGGGACGTCCAGATGACCGACGCGCCGAGTGCTGCCTCGAGGTCTGCCGGGATCTGCGGCAGGGGCGGCAGGTGTTCATCCGGGGACAGTGTCTTGGCCTGGCGCCTCCAGTGGCGGGCCGTGGCGACTTCGGCGCGAGCGAGGTGGTGGAGGTACAGGCAGTGGGCCGCGGTCTGCGAGCCTGCCCCGGCCGCGTACTGGAGCCAGAACTGTGCGCCTTCCATCCGATCGGACAGGTGCAGGAGGCAGGCGAACAGCAGCGCCGAGTTCACCCCGTGGGGCCATGAGTCGGCATCCAGGGCGAGCTCGGCGAAGGCCCTGCTTTCCACCAGGGACCAGGCCAGGTCGTCCAGGCCCCGCGCCGCCCGCACATGGCAGGCGGCATCCAGTACGAGGTCGTCCGAGGCCACCGGCCCCACCGGAGGCGTGGCGCCGCCGACGGTGATCCCGGTCGCCGAGCGGGCACGGTCGGCGGCGATCCGGCGGGTGATCCGGCGCCGGGCCGCGCCCTCGTCGTAGTCGGCGTACTCCTCGACCAGCACCTGCGCCTCCTCCAGTGCCGCGTCCAACTCCTTCCACATCACGCCGTCGCGGTCGCGAGTCACGTCGCTCACTGGTTCTTCTCCTCTCCAGGCGCCCAGGCCACCCCGAGTTTCTGGGACAGGGTTCGACGTGCTCCTCGGATGTGCGATCGGACCGTGGCCGGGGAGATCCCCATCATCCGAGCGACCGTGTCGTAGTCGTAGCCCAGCAGGAACGCCAGCAGCACCACGTCGTAATGCCGCTCGGACAGACCCGCGATCGCCGCGTACAGGCCGAGTTTGGACTCCAGCAACTCCATCCGCTTTCTGGAAGAGCGACGTAACGCAGCGAACCAGGCTGTCTCCACCATGGCCCTCGGCCTGCCCAAGACCGCCAGCCGCCGCTCGACATGCTCACGCAACACCGCCCACGCGAAGCCGTGGAGGCTCGCCTCCTTCAAAGCCTGACGCCACACCTTCAACAGGAAGGTGAACACGTCATCGACAACGTCCTCAGCATCCTCACGCGAACCCAACTGAAGGTGCGCATAGCGCAGATAGGCGCGGTGCTGCTGAGAATGGAACGCGGTGAACTCCACCGGCAGGACACCAGCCAGCACGCTGGAGACCGCCTTGTCCCCCGACGGGTCGAAATCGCCTTCGCTCACGCACTCCCCCACGGCTGTTCATCGCCACCCGCACAAGCGGCCGATACCCCACGGTGGCGGGGTACGCGGACGGCACGGAGTCGGCCGGCCGAAAGCTCAGCCGCCCCCACCCGAAACCCCGCGCCCAGCAGGCGCCGCACCACCCCGATCACGTCACAGGCGACAACACTGACCACGGTGGCGACTATCAGGACGAGGGCGACCATCTCAACAACATTCACGTGGATGCGAAACCTTCCGGTGAAGTGAACGGAACCGGCCTGCCTTGCCCCCGGTCCGGCAGCCGCAGAGCGTCAAGTGCTCCCAGGCACCACCCCATCGGAAAACACGCCCGATCGTGCACGCCGGTCCCCAAAAATCTTCCGGAAAGGTCGCATTCGCTTCGCTTCACGCCCCTGCACACCCGCGCACGCCCCCACACATGGCCGCCTTACGGACTACCTCGCCCCGGCCGCGGGCACTGCTGACGCTGCTTTCGCCGGCAGGTTGCCCGTGAAGCGAACAGGACCGCGCCCGGAACACCGAGCGGCCCGCGGGCACGCCACGACCAGGGCGGCCGCTGCCCGCAGGCCGTGCCGCCGCGGCAGGCCGGTCTAACGGCCCGCCTCCCCGGCTCGGGAAGCCGCGAGGGGCAGTAGCCCGGGGCCGCGTGCGTCACGCACGATCCCAAGGCGTACACATCGTAGGACGGGTCGACCGCACCCAGCCGGATGCCCCTCCTGGGGCACGCAGGCGTGTGTGCCGGCGGCCACGGGCCGGTCCACCCCTGCCGGGGTGGCCAGTTCGAGGTCGATCAGGCGCAGGACCTCGGGTCCGATCCGCAGGGTGGACAGTTTCAGGTCTCGGTGGACCAGCCCGAGTGCGTGCATCGTGGCGACCGCAGCGGCCACGCGGGCCGCTTCTCGGGGCGGCGCTCGACCGGAAGGTCTTCCCACCGCGTACCGGCGCCGTTGGAGGCGACGAGGTAGTCACGCCCCGGGTCGTGCTCCCGGATCGGCCGACGGCGACGGCGACGGCGCGGGCCGGGCAAGCCCGCCCTCAAGACAGGCGGGCATCCTGTCCGGACCGACCGATCCCGGCACGTCAGCAGCCACGCCCGCACGCTCGCCGCCCTTGGCCTCGCCGTCGCCGCGCTCCTGGCCGCCACGGCCTGCGAGCCGAGCGACGGCAAAGCCGGCGCCACCCCGCCGCCGAAGTCCTCCACTGCCCCTTCCGCATCGCCTTCCGTCTCCGCGTCCTCTTCCGCGCCGGGCCGGCCGGGCGAGGCCGAGGGCGCATCCTCGTGAAGAACATGGCGCTCGCGCCGCACGGTCAGAGCCCCGACCACAACACGGGCGAGGGTGTGCTCCTGGAGATGCCGAAGGGCGGCGTGCACCTGGACGACGAGGCCCGCGTGACGTACTGGAACAGCAGCTCCGAAGCCGCCGTGTCACCGCTGTTCACCCACTGACAGGGCCGGCCGCCTGACTGCGGCCCCCCTGGACTGCTCAGCTGGGTGCCGCCCATCACTTGGCCAACCTGCGCAAATATGACAGGGTCCCGGGCGTGGACAAGATCGACAGTATCTCCGTAAGCTCGCTCGCCGACCGACCGTCCCTCGCCTCCAGGGTGTACGAGATTGCCGACACCTGGCCGATCTTCACGGGGCACGACCTGGTCGGCAGTGCACTTCTGGGTCGCGTGGTGCACGAGTTTCCTGAGTATTGCGTGGTGGCAACCGACGGGGAGCGCGTGGTCGCGCGGGGGCTGAGCGTGCCCTTCAACGCGGAACTCGAAGGGCGTGAGGAGACGCCAGGCCAAGGCTGGGACCGGGTGCTCGCCTGGGCGTTCCGCGACCGGGTCCTCGGCAGCCCCACGACCGTCGCCAGCGCGCTGGAGATCACCATCGACCAGGATTACCTGGGCCGCGGCCTCTCCTACAGGATGTTGGACGCGATGCGTGAGGCCGTCGCCCGTCAGGGGCACCGCGCGCTGCTCGCGCCGGTGCGTCCCAACGCCAAACATCTGCACCCGCGTGTGCCCATGGCGGAGTACGCCCGACGGGTCGGGGCGGACGGCCTGCCGGCCGATCCGTGGCTGCGGGTCCACGTCAAGGCGGGAGGGGTGATCGAGAGGATTGCCCCGGCGTCGATGACCTTCAGCGGCTCGCTCGACCAGTGGCGGTCCTGGACCGGCCTGTCTTTCGACCAGGACGGCGATGTGGAGGTGCCGGGGGCGTTGGCACCCGTGCACTGCGACACCGCGCACGACCACGCGGTCTACGTCGAACCCAACGTCTGGGTCCGGCACGTCTTGTAGACCTTTTCGGGGCCATGCGTCCCGGTTCCCGGCCGTCGAGGTCGGTGCAGACGATCCGGGCGAAGTTCACCGGCAACTTCGCGCGCCTGCGGGAGTTGCCGGAGGGGTCCGCCTCCCACCGGTATGCTCGCCAACCCCCTCACGAGATGAACAAGTCGCTCGTACGTCTCGCAGTGCGGGGATTCCGCAGCCGGACGGGCAGCGCGTCCGGCGCCGGGGCGGAGATGGCGGACGTCCTCCAGGCCGGCACGATCGGCTCAGCGCGCCGGAGGCCTTGGACCGCGTCATGGCCGCGTACACACCCGAGGATCACGAGGACGACACCTGCCTGGTGGCCGTTCAGCTGGGCTGAACGGCCTTCGGGACGTACTTTTGTGCCGCTCCCCCGACTACCGCGTCCCGGGTGGGGGCGCGAGGCGGTGGGCGCCCGCGGCCGGGGTGACGCAGAGGATGCGCGGGGGGCGGTGGCCGGCGGCGTCGAAGGCGGTCGTGACGGATGCGCCCACCGCGTCCTCGCGTCCGGCTTCCACCAGAGCGATGACGGAACCTCCGAATCCGCCGCCCGTCATCCGGGCTCCGAGCGCCCCGGCGCCCAGCGCGGCGGTCACGGCGAGGTCGGTCTCCGGGCAGGAGACGCGGTAGTCGTCGCGGAGCGAAGCGTGGCCGGCGGTGAGGATCGGGCCGAGGGCCGCGAGATCGCCCTCCCGCAGGCGGGAGACCGCCTCGGCGACCCGCGCGTTCTCGGTCACCACGTGGCGGACCAGGGGCGCGAGTTCCGCCGGCAGGATCCGCAGGGCCCCCGCCAGTTCCCCGGGAGGCAGATCGCGCAGCGCGGGCAAACCGAGCAGGGCGGCCGCGCGTTCGCAGCCCGCGCGCAGGGCGGCGTACGCCCCGTCGCCGAGGTCGTGGGAGACCCGGGTGTCGATCACCAGCAGTCGAAGCCCCTGTCCCTGGAGGTCGAAGGGCACCTGCCGGTGGTGCTCCGGGCTGCGGGCGTCGAGATGGAGGGCGGCCTCGGCGGTGCAGCAGACGGAGGCCATCTGGTCCATGATTCCGCAGGGGACGCCGGCGAAGGCGTTCTCCGCGCGCTGCGCGATCCGGGCCAGTTCGGGCCCGGGCAGGCGCAGTCCGTACAGCTCGTCGTACGCGACGGCGACCGCGCATTCCAGCGCGGCGGACGAGGAGAGGCCCGCGCCGGTGGGCACCGTGCTGTCGAAGTGGAGGTCGGCGCCCCCGACCGCGTGTCCCGCCTCGGCGAGTGCCCAGACCACGCCCGCCGGGTAGGCGGCCCAGCCCGTCACGGCGTCGGGGTCCAGCGCGGCCACCGCCAGTTCGGTGATCCGGCCGTCGCCCTGCGCGCTGTGCAGCCGCAGCTGCCCGTCCGTACGGGCGCGGGCGGCGAGCAGGGTGGTGTGCGGGAGGGCCATCGGCAGGGCGAACCCGTCGTTGTAGTCGGTGTGTTCGCCGATCAGGTTGACCCGGCCCGGCGCCGCCCACACTCCGTCCGGGGAGCCGCCGAAGAGCCCTCGGAAGGTGTCCGCGACCCGCTCGGCCCGGCTGTCCTCGTCCCATTCGAGCGTCTGGTTCACGGCCGGGCCTCCCGCAGTTGCCGCGCGGCCGCCTCGGGGGACACGTCGTTCATGAAGGCTTCCATCCCTGACTCCGTCCCCGCGAGGAACTTGAGCTTGTCCGGGGTCCGGCGGACCGTGAACAGCTCCAGGTGCAGGGCCAGTTCCGCGCCCTGGGTACGGGGCGCCTGGTGCCAGGCCGAGATGTACGGCGCGGGGGCCGCGCGCTCCGGCTCCCCGGCCAGGGGGAACAGCCGGTCGAAGCGGCGCAGCAGGTCGAGGTAGATGCCCGGGAACTCAGCCCGCTCCGCCTCGGTGAGGCAGGTCAGGTCGGGGACGCGGCGGTGCGGGTAGAGGTGCACCTCGTACGGCCAGCGGGCGGCGTAGGGCACGAAGGCGGTCCAGTGTTCCCCGGCCGTCACCACCCGCTCGGTGGCGGCACGGGCGTCCGCCAGCAGGTCCTCGAAGAGGTTGCGTCCGGTGGCGGCGCGGTGGGCGGCCGCGGCGGCGGTCATCTTGGCGGTGCGCGGGGTGGCGTGGGGGAAGGCGTAGATCTGGCCGTGCGGGTGGGCGAGCGTCACGCCGATCTCGGCCCCGCGGTTCTCGAAGCAGTACACCTGCTCCACGCCGGCGAGCGCGGAGAGCTCCGCGGTGCGGTCGGTCCACGCGTCGAGGACCAGACGGGCCGCGGCCGGGGTGAGGTCGGCGAACCGGGCCTCGTGCTCCGGGGTGAAGCACACGACCTCGCAGCGTCCGGCCGTGCCGGCGAGCGAGGGGAAGCGGTTCTCGAAGACGGCCACCTCGTAGTCGTCGGCGGGGATTTCACTGAGCCGGCCGTCCCTGGAGGGGCAGAGCGGGCAGGCGCCGACGGGCGGCCGGTAGGTGCGGTCCTGCCGGTGGGAGGCGATGGTGATCCAGTCGCCGGTCGCCTCGTCCCGCCGCAGTTCCGGCCGGCTGCGTACGCGGTCCAGCGGGCGCAGGTCCGGCGCGTCGCGCACGGCGTTCTCGTCGCTGTCGAAGTAGATCAGTTCACGGCCGTCCGCGAGTTTCGCGAGTGTCTTCTTCACCCACCAAGAATAAACAACTTCAAACACGATCCGCCAGATCAAGGCCCGATTTTCCTCAGAATTCAACAACATGGCCGTGCTATCTTGCTGCTTTCCGACCGGATTCGCCGATACCCGGGAGAGTGACCCGTGGCCGAGCAGGCTGCCCAACTGGCCCACCAGCGACGCGCGATCATCCTGGACGCGGTCCGGCGCGACGGCGCGGTACGCGTGGCGGACCTGGTCGCTCAGCTCGGCGTCTCGGACATGACCATCCGCCGGGACCTGGACGCCCTCGCCCGGCGCGGCGCCGTGGAGAAGGTCTACGGCGGGGCCGTCGCCCCGGCCGGGGCCAGCGGGCACGAGCCCGGGTTCGACGCGAAGTCCGATCTTGAGGGGGACGCCAAGGCCGCCATCGCGGACACGGCCGCGCCCCTGGTGGAACCCGGCAGCGTGGTCGCGATCTCGGGCGGTACCACCGCGCACGCGGTCGCCGCCCGTCTCCTCGGCGTCCCGCGGCTCACGATCGTCACGAACTCCCTCCCGGTGGCGGAACTGGTACGGGCCGCCGGCCGGGATCCGGGGGCCGGCGCCCCCACTCTGCTCCTCACCGGCGGGTCCCCCACCCCTTCGGCGGCGCTGGTCGGCCCGCTCGCCGACCTCGCGATCGCCTCCATCCACGTGGACCTGCTCGTCCTCGGCGCGCACGGGGTGGCCCCGGAGGCCGGGCTGACCACCCCCAACCTCATGGAGGCCCAGACCAACCGGGCACTGGTCGCCTCGGCGCGGCGGGTCGCCGTCGTGGCCGACCACACCAAGTGGGGAGTGGTGGGGCTCAGCGGCTTCGCCGCACTCGATCAGGCCGACTGGTTCGTGACCGACGCCAGGATGCCCGCCCCCGCCCGCGCCGCCCTCAGGGACGCGGTGGGCGAACTCCTCGTCGCCGGCGAGGAGCACTGAGCCCGGGGCGGGCAGCCTGATCAGGCTCCGGGCCCGGCTCCCCCGGGAGCCGGGCCGGTCGTCGCCCGGATGACCAGTTCGGGGTCGAACAACAGCTCCCCCGTCGGTACGTCGCGGTTGCTGACCAGCGCCAGCACGCTGCGGCCCACCTCCAGCGCCAGCCGGTCGGCCGGCTGGCGCACCGTGGTCAGGGGCGGATCCGTGAACTCGGTGATGGCCGCACCGTCGTAGCCCACCACCGACACGTCACCGGGCACCGAGCGGCCCTGGCGACGGACGCCCCGGATCGCGCCGAGGGCCATGTAGTCACTGGCCGCGACGATCGCGGTGGCACCCAGGGCGAGGAGCGGGCCGACGGCGGCCTGGCCGCCCTCCACCGTGTACGACTGCCGTACCACCCAGCGCTCGGGGTCCTCGATGCCCCGCTTGGCCATGGACTCCAGGAAGCCCCTCACCCGGCGGTCGGCGGGCTGGTTGCCGGCCGGCCCCGAGGCCATCCCGATCCTGCGGTGGCCCAGCCGGTGGAGGTGGTCGACGGCCAACTCGGCGGCGAGCGCGTCGTCCGTGGAGAAGACCGGGGTGGGCACCCCGTCCGCGAACTCGCCGTTGACCCCGACGTACGGGACCCGGCGCTGGCGCAGCAGTTCGTACGTCTCGGTGTCGGCGCCCTCGACGGTGTTGGACGCGGAGAGGAAGACGACGGCCGCGACACCCTTGTCGACGAGCGCGGAAATGAAGTCCCGCTCCTGCACTCCGCCGGGGAAGGCGGGGCACAGGACCGTCTTCAGTCCGTGCGGGGCAAGGGCCGACTCGATGCGCTCGGCCACATCGGCGAAGAACGGGTTGGACACGAACTCGGTGATCACGGCCACCAGTTGGCCCTGCGTCTGTCGTTCGTAGCCGAGCTCCGCCATGGCCTGTTCGACGGCGTCCCGGGTCTTCTTCGACACGCCCTGGCGTCGGTTGATCACCCGGCTGACGGTCGCCTCGCTGACCTGGGCGAGAGCTGCGACCTCGGTGATCCCGACCTTCATCGCGGTCCTTCCGTGATCGTGAGCGATGCCAGACCTCCGCGCGGCACGGCCAGCGAGTGCGGCCCCTCCGGCAGATACGTAGGCGGACCGTCCATGATACGGCCGTCGGGCCCGTGAATCACGCCTTGGATCCGGCCCCCGCCACCCTGCACCTCGACCATCAGCCGGTCCCGGTCCGAGCCGTTGACCAGGTGGAAGCGCCGGTACGCGGAGAAGTCCAGCGGAACGACCCGGTCGCCGTGCACGCTCAGCAGGCAGTCCTCTTCGGCGCTCGCCCGCACCAGCGGGTACAGCTCGTCGGGCCGGCCCGGCTCGACCTCCCCGTCCAGCAGCAGCTCGCGGTGCAGCCGCCACTGCCCCAGCCAGAAGCCAACTGCCTCCCGGTGCTCCGCCGGTACGCGGTCCAGCCGTACGGAGATCTGCGGCACCGCGTGCAGGGCCCCGATCAGCTGCCGGGCCACCGCGGCCACGGGCGCGTCGGCCGACCACAGGAGCATGTCGGAATGGACGGCGCCGCCGACGGCGAGGAGCGCGGTGTCCAGGGTGCGGACCCGGTTCGCGGTGGCGTCCGCCGGGCAGTCGAAGGAGCGGAGCATGTTGCCGAACGGAGCCATGCCGGGTCCCGTGTAGGGCTGGCGCAGTTCCAGCAGCAGGCCGGGGCGTACGGATTCCAGGGCAGCGCGCAGCTCCGTGAGCAGCTCCACCATGGCCCGTCCGACGTCTCCCGCGCCGTCGTTCGCGTACACCATGGCCTGGTCGAGGAAGTCGAGCTTGAGCCCGTCGAGTCCGTACGCCCGGACCAGCCGGACGCACAGCCCGACGACATGCGCGCGTACCTCGGGACGGCGCGGGTCGAGCACGTGCGCGCCGGGCACGGTGGAGGCGGCGGGCGCGCAGTGTGCCCACTGGTCGTGGCAGGCGGCTCGGGAGCCGAGCAGCAGCGGCGCCACCCAGGCCAGGTAGCTCAGCCCGTGGGCCCGGACCCGGGCCACGTGCCCCGCGAAGTCCGGGAACTTGACCGGGTCGGGCCGCCAGTCGCCGCAGCCCGCGTATCCGCGCCCGTGGCCCAGTTCCTGCCAGCCGTCGTCCAGGATCAGAGCGCCGCAGCCGAGGCCGGCGGCCAGTTCGGCCTGGGTCTCGACGGCGGCGGCGCTGACGTCCTGGTTGAAGGCGTACCAGGTGGAATAGACGGGGGTGCGGGCGCCCTCGGGTACCGGCATGGGGGTGATCGCGGCGCCGAACCAGGCACGCAGTGCCCGCGCGGCCACGGCCACGGACGGTGACCGGGGGACGAGCAGGATCCGGTGGGGCTGCCGTGAGGCAGGCAGGCGGAGGTGGACGACGTGGGTGTCGTTCTCCTCGGACACGCCGAAGCGCAGGGTCACCTCCGGGACCGGGTCGGCCGCGGCGAAGGTCAGCAGGGTGGCGCCGGTGTGGTCGTACAGGCAACCGGCGGCGTGCCCGTCGACCAGCGAGACCCGGGAGCGGCCCTCCCAGTCCGCGAGGAGGGTACGCTGCCAGGCACCCTGGGGGTGCCAGTATCCGGCGGCGTCGCCGAGCGGCACGGAGAAGCGGACCTCGACGGGGGCGCCGTCTGCCCGTACTTCCAGCACGCGCAGTCCGCCTGCGAGTTCCCCGAGGGACCAGGCGGGGTGGACGCCCGGGGCGTGGGCGAGGACGGCGAGCGAGACCCCGTCGAGCAGCGGCTCGTCGAAAGCGGGCGCCAGCCCCGCGGTGGTCACGGCCTCGGTGTCGTCCGCCGGGATGGTGGTCTGCACGGTCACTCCTTCACGGCGCCGGCGAGCAGGCCGGACACGAACTGGCGCTGAAGCGTCAGGAATACGATGGCCATCGGGATGGCTGCGGCCGCGGTTCCGGCGAGGATCGCGCCGTAGTCGGTGTCGTCGAGGCCCTGGAGGGAGGCCAGGGCCACGGGGATGGTGAACGAGGCGCTGTCGCGCAGGACGATCAGCGGCCAGATGAAGTCGTTCCACTGGTAGAGGAAGAGGAAGATCGTCAGGGCGGCCAGCGCGGGCCTCATGGGTGGGAGCACCACCTTCCAGAACAGCCGTAGTTCACCGCAGCCGTCGATGCGTCCCGAGTCGAGGAGTTCGTCGGGGAGCGCGGCCATCGCCTGGCGCATCAGGAAGATGCCGAAGGGCAGGGCCAGGTTGGGCATGATCACGGCCTGGTACGTGTTCAGCCACCGCAGTTCGGCCATCATCTGGAAGAGCGGTACGAGGGTGACCTGTGCGGGGATCACGAGCCCGAGCATGAGCAGCCCGAACAGTGCTTCGCGGCCGCGGAAGCGGTACTTGGCGAAGCCGTATCCGGCCAGGGTGCAGATGGCTCCCGCGCACAGCGTGTAGACGATCGCGATGAACAGGGAGTTGAGGAGCACCCGCCCGAACTGCGCTGTCTCCTGCAGCGTTTGCAGGTTGGCCGCCAGGTGGCCGCCGGGCAGCAACGGCGGCGGATTGTCGAAGATCTCATGGGAGCTGTGGGTGGCCGCGACCACGACCCAGTAGAAGGGCAGCACGACGGCGGCGAGGGCGATGGCGAGTCCGGAGGTCAGCAGGATGCTCCTGCCGCGGTGGCGGGCGGTCACGTCTTCTCCCCCAGGAGGCGGAACTGGATCACGCCGAGGATCCCGATGAGGACGGCCAGGGCGTAGGCGATGGCGGAGGCGTATCCGAAGTCGAAGTACTTGAAGGCGTTCTGGTACAGGTACACGCCGATGGTCAGAGTGGCGTTGTCCGGGCCACCGCCGGTGAGCACGTACGGCTCGTCGAAGACCTGCAGGGTGCCGATGGTGGAGAGCACCGTGGTGAGCAGCAGCGCGGGGCGCAGGCCCGGCAGGGTGACGTGCCGGAAGGACGTCCAGGCCCCGGCCCCGTCCACGGCCGCCGCGTCGTACAGCTCGCCGGGCACGGCCTGCAGGCGGGCGAGCAGGATCACCGCGTTGTATCCGGTGTAGTGCCAGGTCAGTGCGAGACCGAGGGAGACCTTCGCCCACAGGGGGTCGGTCAGCCAGGGCACGGCGTCCAGGCCGACGAGCTCCATCAGCCAGTTGACCAGCCCGAAGTCCTTGTTGAGCAGGACGGAGAAGATGACCCCGTAGGCGACCAGGCCGGTGACCATCGGCAGGAAGAAGCCCAGCCGGAAGACCGCGCGGCCGCGCAGCAGCCTGGAGTTCAGGGCCACGGCGAGCCCGGTGGCCAGGGCCAGCATGACCGGCACCTGGACGACGAGGATCACCGCGGTGTTCTTCAGGGCGGTCCAGAACAGCGAATCGCCCAGCAGCCTGGTGTAGTTGTCGGCTCCGACGAACTGCTCGGTCCCTCCGACGGACTTGTGGAGGCTGATCACGAACGACCGGCCGATGGGGTAGATCTTGAAGGTGGCGAAGAGGAGGAGCGCGGGCAGCACGAAGAGGTACGGGGCGACGCGTCGGCGGGGCCGGGACCGCGCGGCCGTCCCCTTGGGGGGAACGGCCGCGGCCGTGCGGCTGGTGAGCGCCGCGGTCATCGGGAGACCTTGCGTCCGGTCTGCCGGCCGAGCTGATCGGCGGCCTCCTTGAGGACCTTCGCCGGGTCGGCGCCCGTCAGCAACACCTTGGACTGGGCGTCGGTGACCATCTTGAGGGCACGGGCGTAGTCGGCGGTGTAGTTGAAGGCGGGCGAGGGGGCCTTGAGGGCCTCCAGGAAGACCTCACCCCTCTTCTGGCCGCTGAAGAAGGCCGACGGCTCGTGGAAGACAGCGTCGTCGTAGGCCTTCATCAGGGCGGGGGCGATGCCCTTGCCCCGGTAGATCTGCACCTGGGACGCCGGGCGGGTGAGGACGAACTCGATGAAGGACCAGGCGGCAGCCTGGTGTTTGCTGCTGCCCGCGACGGCGAGGTGTGTGGAGTTGACCGTGGTCGCGGTGGCGCCGCCGCGGCGCACGGCCGGCGGAAGCCGGACCTTCCACTTCCCCGCCTGATCGGGGACCTGCTCCTCGACGACGCCACCGAACCAGGTCGGCATGGGCACGACGGCGTTGGTCCCCTGCTTCAGGGAGCTCATCAGGGTGTTCCAGCCACCGGAGAGGTCGCTGACGAGGCCGGCGTCGTTCATCGTCTTGATGAGGGTCATGGCCTTCACGGCCTCCGGGGAGTCGAGCGTGATGTCCCCGGCGGCGTTGAAGTAGAAGGTGCCCTGCAGTTGCAGGAGCATCTGGAAGAAGTTGGCGGCGTCGGCCTGGGAGGCGGGCTTGTCGATGCCCAGCAGGTACGCGCCGGTCTTCTGCTTGATCTCCTTGCCGGCCTCGATGGTCTCGTCCCAGGTCTGGAGGGCGCCGGCGTCGACCCCGGCCTTCTCGAAGAGGTCGGCCCGGTAGTAGAAGCCCGCCGAGTTCGCCTCCCAGGGGAGGGCGTTGACGCGCTTGCCGTCGGGGGACACGGTGTGCCACATGCCCTGGGCGAAGGCATCCCGGTGGGCGTTCGCACCCAGCGGGCCGAGGTCGGCGAGGCCGCCGGGGAACTTCTCCACGTAGCCGGGCAGGTAGTCGATGCCGATGTGCAGGACGTCGGCGAGGCCCTGGCCGCCGGCCGCCAGGCCGGTGGTGATCTTGTCCCAAATCGCCGGGTTGCCGATGTCCTCGATCGTCACCTCGATCTCCGGGTACTTCTTGTTGAACTCCGGGAGGAGGGCCTTCATCTGGACGGCCGGTCCCTGCCAGGACCAGACCGAGATCTTGCCCTTGTTCTTTTCGCCGGCGCTTCCGCCTTGGCCCGTGTCGCCCGTGCCGGAGCACGCCGTCAGGCCGCCGAGCCCGGCTCCCGCGGCGATCGCGCTAGCGATCTGCAGCACTCTTCTTCGTTCCAGCTCCATGACTGACCCACCCCTGCTCGCACTGTTGCGGTAGCCGACTGGCCGGGACTGTAACAACGTCAGCTCCTGACTTGCAAGAGTCAGATGAAAACTTTCAGTTCTATCCGGCATGTGGATTCTGTCGGGAGCATTGCAAACCTTCAGCTCTGATTGCTAGCGTGCCGCGCGCCCAGCTCACCCAAGGCATGTCGCCCCCCTCACAACCCCGGGAGAACCCGATGACGCGTTCCCGTGTGTCGCTCCTGTCCGCCCTCTCCCTCCTCGCCCCCCTCACCCCCCTCGTCCTCGG
>NZ_JBHWVM010000100.1:0-24895 GCF_042736805.1 Streptomyces sp. NPDC060031 | reverse complement strand
AAGCACCACGTCCACATGAGCCAGGCCCTGACCCTCCTGGGCGAGACCGACCGGGCCTACGAGACCCAGAAGCAGGCCCTCAACCTGTCACGGGCGCCGTCCCTGATGACCCGGGCCCTCATCGCCATCGACACCGCGTCCTGCCGGGCCCACGACGGCGAACACGACGAGGCCGCCCGCATCGCCGCCGGGGCGACCGGTACCGCCGAGCCCGCGTACCCCGTACAGCCCTCGGCCCTGACGGCCCACCA
The DNA here is from genome assembly GCF_042736805.1 of Streptomyces sp. NPDC060031. Classification (NCBI taxonomy): domain Bacteria; kingdom Bacillati; phylum Actinomycetota; class Actinomycetes; order Kitasatosporales; family Streptomycetaceae; genus Streptomyces; species Streptomyces sp. NPDC060031. The sequence continues at coordinate 24,644 of NZ_JBHWVM010000100.1, read as the reverse complement.
GACGGCCCCCGCCCCGCAGCCGCAGCCCACCGCGGAGGCGCAGCCCACCGCGGAGGCCTCGGCGGCGACGGCCTTCGACCTGCTCTACGCCCGCGCCGCCGGCGCCCTCGCCCGCCAGGCCTACCTGCTCACCGGCCGCCGCGCCCTCGCCCTGGAGTCCGTCGAGCGGGCCTTCCACCAGGCCTGGCAGCAGTGGCCCGAGGTCGCCACCGACCCCGACCCGGTGGGCTGGGTGCGCTCGGTGACGTACGAGCACGCCCTCTCCCCCTGGCGTCACCTCCGCCGCACGCACCGGCATCCCGACCAGCCCCCGGCCGACCCCGCCGACCGGATCCTGCTGGACGCCATGCTCGCGCTGCCGCCGGCCCACCGCCGTACGGTCCTGCTCTACGACGGTGTCGGGCTGGACCTCCCCGACACCGCCGCCGAGACCGAGGCCACTACTCCCACGGCCGGCAGCCGCCTGGTCCACGCCCACGAAGAGCTCGCCGACCTGCTCCCCGAACTGGCCGCCGCAGCGCCCGAGAAACAGTCCGCCGTGCTGCGCGACCGGCTGGGGTCACTGCGCCCGGCCGTACCGCTCCAGCCGCGCCCGGCCGCCGAGGTACGCACCGCCGGCGAGCACCGCATCCGGCTGTGGACCCGCGCCGCCCTCGGCCTGACGGCGGTCATCGCGACCGCGACGGCGTACACGGCCGCGACCGCGCCCACCGGCTTCGTTCCGCCGCAATCCCCCGGCGCGAGCGTCTCCGGCGTACCCCCGCTCAGCGGCCCCCAGCAGCTCACCGACAAGGGACGGCAGCTGCACGACAAGCTGCGGGGCGATCCGTCCGCCGGAACCGCCCGCATCCACCCCAAGGGCGAATAGCGGACGGGCGGAAACGCGAACGGGCGTGGCCCGCACCCCTCACAGGGTGCGGGCCACGCCCGTCACTGCACGACTACTACCGGGCGGCGAGGATCTCGCGCGCCAGCTTGGCCGTCTCGGTCGGCGTCTTGCCGACCTTGACGCCCGCGGCCTCGAGGGCCTCCTTCTTGGCCTGCGCGGTGCCGGAGGAGCCGGAGACGATGGCGCCGGCGTGGCCCATGGTCTTGCCCTCGGGGGCGGTGAAGCCCGCGACGTAGCCGACGACCGGCTTGGTGACGTTCTTCGCGATGAAGTCCGCCGCACGCTCCTCGGCGTCGCCGCCGATCTCGCCGATCATGACGATCAGCTCGGTGTCGGGGTCGGCCTCGAACGCCTCGAGGGCGTCGATGTGCGTGGTGCCGATGACCGGGTCGCCACCGATGCCGACGGCGGAGCTGAAGCCGATGTCACGCAGCTCGTACATCATCTGGTAGGTCAGCGTGCCGGACTTGGACACGAGACCGATCTTGCCGGGCTTGGTGATGTCGCCCGGGATGATGCCGGCGTTGGACTGGCCGGGGGTGATCAGACCCGGGCAGTTCGGGCCAATGATCCGCGTCTTGTTGCCCTTGGCGGTCGCGTACGACCAGAAGGCGGCGGAGTCGTGCACCGCGATGCCCTCGGTGATGACGACGGCCAGCGGGATCTCGGCGTCGATCGCCTCGACGACGGCGGCCTTGGCGAAGGCCGGCGGGACGAAGAGGACGGAGACGTTGGCGCCCGTCTTCTCCATCGCCTCGGCGACCGACCCGAAGACCGGGATCTCGGTGCCGTCGAAGTCGACGGTCGTGCCGGCCTTGCGCGGGTTCACGCCGCCGACGATGTTGGTGCCGTCAGCCAGCATCAGCTTGGTGTGCTTCATGCCCGTGGCACCGGTCATGCCCTGGACGATGACCTTGCTGTCCTTGTTGAGGAAGATAGCCATGTGAGTCTGTGACCTCTGCCCTTACTTCGCAGCCGCGAGCTCGGCGGCCTTGTCGGCCGCGCCGTCCATGGTGTCCACGCGCTGGACCAGCGGGTGGTTGGCGTCCGAGAGGATCTTGCGACCCAGCTCGGCGTTGTTGCCGTCGAGACGGACGACCAGCGGCTTGGTGACCGCCTCGCCCTTGTCCTCGAGCAGCTGCAGCGCCTGGACGATGCCGTTGGCGACCTCGTCACAGGCGGTGATGCCACCGAAGACGTTGACGAAGACGGACTTGACGTCCGGGTCGCCGAGGATGATCTCGAGACCGTTGGCCATGACGGCGGCGGAGGCGCCACCGCCGATGTCCAGGAAGTTGGCGGGCTTGACGCCGCCGTGGTTCTCGCCGGCGTACGCGACGACGTCGAGGGTGCTCATGACGAGACCCGCGCCGTTGCCGATGATGCCGACCTCACCGTCGAGCTTGACGTAGTTGAGGTTCTTCGCCTTGGCGGCGGCCTCGAGCGGGTTCGCGGCCGCGTGGTCCACGAACTCCTCGTGGCCCGGCTGGCGGAACTCGGCGTTCTCGTCGAGCGAGACCTTGCCGTCGAGCGCGATGACGTCGCCGGAGGCGACCTTCGCGAGCGGGTTGACCTCGACGAGGAGCGCGTCCTCGGCGATGAAGGTCGCCCACAGGGTCACGAGGACCTCGGCGACCTGCTCGGCGACCTCGGCCGGGAACTGCGCCAGGGCGACGATCTCGCGGGCCTTCTCGATGGTCACGCCCTCGTTGGCGTTCACCGGGACCTTCGCGAGCTTCTCGGGGGTCTCCTCGGCGACCTGCTCGATGTCCATGCCACCCGCGACCGAGGCCATGGCCAGGAAGGTGCGGTTGGTGCGGTCGAGGAGGTAGGAGACGTAGTACTCCTCCAGGATCTCCGGAGCGGTCTCGGCGATCATCACCTTGTGGACCGTGTGGCCCTTGATGTCCATGCCGAGGATGTCCGTCGCACGGGCGACGGCCTCGTCCGGGGTGGCGGCGAGCTTGACGCCACCGGCCTTGCCGCGGCCGCCGACCTTCACCTGCGCCTTGACGACCGACTTGCCGCCCAGCCGCTCCGTGGCCTCGCGCGCCGCCTCAGGCGTGTCGATCACTTCACCGGCCAGCACCGGTACACCGTGCTTGGCGAAGAGGTCCCTCGCCTGGTACTCGAACAGGTCCACGCGCGTCCGTCCCTTGTCTTCAAAGATTCGCAGTGATTCGCGGTTGTCTGCTATCTGCGTGGGCGTGCCGCGGAGGGCAACGTGACGGCGCTGTCACAAGGGGAGCGCACACGGTGACCGTGGACGCGGCATGTCCGTCCCGCAGGTTATCCCCGTGGGACGTTGGTCCCTAAATCGCAGATCACACCTGAGCGGTGATACCTGTCACAGATCGCCTCACGGTTGAACTGCATCTTCGTGTGATCTGCCGGTGTACGGGGGCGTCGGTCGGGACTGCGGCGACGGTCGGCCGGGGGCTCGGTCAGGGCACCGGGAGGGGGCGCTTCTCCAGTGCCGCGGCCATTACCTCCGGGAACAGGTCGGGGGTACAGGCGAACGCCGGGGCGCCCAGCGCGGCGAGGGCCGCGGCGTGTTCGCGATCGTAGGCAGGGGCGCCCTCGTCGGACAGGGCGAGCAGGGTCACGAACTCCACACCCGCGCTCTTCATCGCCGCGACCCGCTTGAGCATTTCGTTGCGTATGCCGCCCTCGTAGAGATCACTGATCAGGACCACGACGGTGTCGGCGGGCCGGGTGATCTTCGACTGGCAGTAGGCGAGGGCGCGGTTGATGTCGGTGCCGCCGCCGAGCTGGGTGCCGAAGAGCACGTCGACGGGGTCGTCCAGCTGGTCGGTCAGGTCGACCACGGCGGTGTCGAAGGCGACCAGGCGGGTCGCGATCGAACGCATCGAGGCGAGCACCGCCCCGAAGACGGAGGCGTAGACGACGGAGGCCGCCATGGAACCCGACTGGTCGATGCAGAGGATCACCTCCTTCTTCACCGCCCGCGCGGCCCGGCCGTAGCCGATGAGCCGCTCCGGCACGACCGTGCGGTACTCCGGCAGGTAGTTCTTCAGGTTCGCCCGGATGGTCCGGTCCCAGTCGATGTCGTGGTGGCGGGGACGGCTGATCCGGGCGGAGCGGTCCAGCGCGCCGGTGAGGGTGGCCCGGGTGCGGGTCGCGAGCCGCTTCTCCAACTGCTCGACCACCTTGCGGACCACGGCCCGCGCGGTCTCCTTCGTGGTCTCGGGCATCGCCTTGTTGAGGGAGAGCAGGGTGCCGACCAGGTGGACGTCCGGCTCGACGGCCTCCAGCATCTCCGGTTCGAGGAGCAGCGCGGACAGGCCGAGCCGGGTGATGGCGTCCCGCTGCATGACCTGGACCACCGAGCCGGGGAAGTACGTACGGATGTCCCCGAGCCAGCGCGCGACGTTGGGCGCGGACCCGCCGAGCCCGGCCGCCCGCTCCCCCGAGGCCTTCCGGGACCCGGCCGCCCCGCCGCCCGGTCCCCCGTACAAGGCCCCGAGCGCCGCGTCCATGGCCGCGTCCCGCCCATTCAGCGCGCACCCGGTCCCGTCCCCCTCTCCCCCGCCCAGCACCATCCGCCACCGCCGCAGCCGCTCGCCCCCGGCGGCGCCGGGGCCACTGCCGTCCGTCTCCGTACCCACACCGCCCGTCGCCCCGGCCTCTCGGGACACCGCCCGGTTCTCCGTACTGGTCATCTGTCCGTCCCCCTGCACTCGTCATGTCCGACGACCCACGCCGCCGACCTGCTCCGCCTCATGGCCCCACCGGCCCACCGGCCCCCCATCCAGCCCGTCTGGCCCACCTCCTGCCTGCGCAGCCCCGTAGGCCCGCCGGCCCACTGGCCCTGCCGGCCCATCCGGCCCATCGGCCCCCGTCCAGCCCATCCAGCCCCGCCGGGGCTTCAGCCGGGGGCCGCGGCGAGCAGGCGCCGGGCCAGGCTCGCCGCCGCGTCGGCGCGGGTCGGGTCCAGGTCGGGGGCGAAGCCCTCCGGGGCGAAGCCGCGCGACGAGCGGGCCGACCGGGCCGCGGGTCCGCGGCGGACCAGCTCGCCCAGGGTCCGCTTGACTCCCGGCTCGTACGCTCCGAACGTCCGCCGCAGCAGCGGCAGTACGTCGATGAACGCGCCCTCCGGCACCGACAGCAGCCACGCGTCGATCAGCCCGAGCAGCCGGTCGTCGTGCACCAGCAGGGTGCCGCCGCCCCCGCTGCCGCCCGCGAAGCCCTCGATCCAGCCCGCCGCGTCCGCCGGTGCGGACGCCGGGGACAGCGCGAGCCCCATCAGCCGGGCCGTCTCCTCGGGCGGCAGCCGCCCGTCGTCGAGCAGCAGCCGGGCGGCGCGGCCGCGGATCAGCCCGGGTATGCCGTCCCGCCCGGCCAGCGTGCGCAGTACGGCCGGCCAACGCCCCCGCAGCCCGGCACCGCCGTCGCCACCGCCACCGGCATCCGCACCGGCGAGCAGCCCGACCGCCCCGTGCACCCCGTCCACGTGCCCCCGCAGCTCCGCCGCCGCGTCGGCGTCCAAGCCGGCCGCGCAGGCCGACGGCAGGGCCACGCATATCCGCTCGGCGAGCCCGGCCGCGACCGTGCCCAGCGCGGCCGCGTCGGTGCCACGGACATCGCCGTACCGCAGTGAACGGGCCAGCGCCGGCAGGGCCTTGGCGAGCCGCGCCACATCGGTGTCCAGCGCGGCCCGGTCGGCGAGCGCCCGCAGTACGGCCGGCAGCGCCTGCGACAGCCCGGCCAGCAGGCACCGCTCCGCCAGCGCGGTGACCTCGCCCAGCTCCCCCGCGCCCGCCGCGTCCGCCTCGGCCCTGGCGGTGGCCGCCGCCAGAACGGTGGTCCCCCATATGCCTGCCTCGGCGACCCGCACCGCCAGCTCCGGCTCCCAGCGGAGCCGCCAGGTCTCGCGGAAGGTGCCGGTGCTGCCCCGGGAGGCCGTGGGTCTGCCCCAGTCGATGCCGAGCAGCCGCAGCCGGTGCAGCAGCAGCGACTTGGCCGCGTCCGCGTCCTTGCGCAGGTCGAGCTCCAGCTCCCGGTCCTGCGCCTCGGCCTTGAGCCGCAGCGAGCGCTGCTGCCGCGTCAGGTCGCGCTGGAGCGGTACGACGGGCGCCCCGTCGGGGATCTCGCCGAGCACGTCCCCCACGACGAGCCGGTCCTCGATCAGCGCGAGCGGTATGTCGGAGCCGTCGCACATCACCGCACGTACCGCCTCCAGGGTTTCCGTCAGCCCCGGCAGCGGCCGTCCCCGCATCGCGGCCAGGGTCTCGGCGAGCCGGACCGCCTCGATGACGTGGGCGGAGGACACCTGCCGGTCCTCGTCCCGCAGCAGGCCGGCGACCTTGGTCAGCCACCGCTCGACGGGCCGGTCCCGGGCGGCGAAGAGGTGCGCGTACCAGCCGGGCGAGGTGATGCCCGCCCCGTACCCGCCGGCGCGGGCGAGGCGCCGGTGGGTCCAGGGCACCCAGGCGGTCTCCACCTTCACCTTGGGCAGGCCGACCAGCAGCGCCTTGTCCGCGGCCGCGGTGGTCTTGGCGCGCAGTGCGGGGACGTGCCAGGCCCCGCACACCACGGCGTAGTCCTCGCCGAACTCCCGTCCGGCGGCGCGCATCCGCTGGCGCATGTGGGCCTCGCGCACCAGGTCCCGGCGGTGGCCGCCGTCCCCGTACGCCTCGCGCAGGGCGCCCATGGCCTCGCCGAGCGCCTCGAAGGCGCCGAGCGGGTCCGCGGGCCCGGCGGCCCCCCGGTGCTCGACGACGTCCTCCCACCAGCGCTCGGGGTCGTCGTACCCGGCGGTCCCGGCCAGTACCGCGAGCGGGTCGACCCGTACGGAATCCGGCTCGCCCGCATCCCCCGGCTCCCACCCGGCGGCCAGCGAATGCGCCGCCGGGAGGTCGATGAACCGGACCGGTACGCCCTGCCGTTGCGCCCAGCGAATGGCGACCCACTCCGGGGAGAAGCCGGCCAGCGGCCAGAACGCGGCCCGGCCGGGGTCGTCGGCGGCGTGCGCGAGCAGGGCGACGGGCGGCCGCATCCCGGGGTCGGCGGCCAGCGGCAGCAGGGCGTCCCCCTCGGGCGGTCCCTCGATCAGTACGGCCCGCGGCCGCGCCGCGTCGAGGGCGGCCCGCACCGCGCGGGCGGAGCCGGGCCCGTGGTGCCGTACGCCGAGCAGCAGCGGCCCCTCGGTCAGCGCGGCCGCCGGAGCCTGTGGGCTCATACCGTCACCTCCCGGCAGGCGCGGTAGAAGTCCTTCCAGCCGTCGCGCTCGCGGACCACTGCCTCCAGGTACTCCTGCCAGACCACCTTGTCGGCGGCCGGGTCGCGCACGACGGCCCCGAGGATCCCGGCGGCCACGTCGGAGGGGCGCAGGACGCCGTCCCCGAAGTGGGCCGCCAGGGCGAGGCCGCCCGTGACGACCGATATGGCCTCGGCGGTGGACAGGGTGCCGCTGGGCGACTTGACCTTCGTGCGGCCGTCGTCCGTGACTCCGTCGCGCAGCTCGCGGAAGACCGTGACGACACGGCGGATCTCCTCCAGGCCCTCGGGCGCGGCCGGCAGGTCGAGGGCGCGGCCCATCTCGTCGACGCGGCGGGCGACGATGTCGACCTCGGCGTCGGCGGTGGCGGGCAGCGGCAGCACGACGGTGTTGAAGCGGCGGCGCAGCGCGCTGGAGAGCTCGTTGACCCCGCGGTCGCGGTCATTGGCGGTGGCGATGAGGTTGAACCCGCGGACGGCCTGCACCTCCTGGCCGAGCTCCGGTATCGGGAGCGTCTTCTCGGACAGGACGGTGATGAGGGTGTCCTGTACGTCGGCGGGGATGCGGGTGAGCTCCTCGACGCGGGCCGTCATGCCGTCGGCCATGGCGCGCATGACCGGGCTCGGTACGAGCGCTTCGCGGCTGGGGCCGTGGGCGAGGAGGCGCGCGTAGTTCCAGCCGTACCGGATGGCCTCCTCGGGGGTGCCGGCGGTGCCCTGGACGAGGAGGGTGGAGTCCCCGCTGACGGCGGCGGCGAGGTGCTCGGAGACCCAGGTCTTGGCGGTGCCGGGGACGCCGAGCAGCAGCAGCGCCCGGTCGGTGGCGAGCGTGGTGACGGCGACCTCGACGATGCGGCGCGGGCCGACGTACTTGGGCGTGATGGCCGTGCCGTCGTCGAGGGTGCCGCCGAGCAGGTACGTCGCGACGGCCCACGGGGAGAGCTTCCAGCGGGCCGGGCGGGGCCGGTCGTCGGCGGCCGCCAGGGCTTTCAGTTCGTGCGCGAAGGCGTCCTCGGCGTGCGGTCGCAGTGCCTCGGCGTCGGTGCCGTTCCCGGTCGTGGTCATGGTCCCCCTCCAATGCTCGGCAGCCGCTTCCGACTGCTGGGACCACGGTGCACCACGCCACTGACAACGCCCCCTGACAAAGCCGTTGTTGCAGGTCAGAGCGATTGTCAGTGGGGGTCTCTACGGTGGTTCACATGACTGAGCAGGGGGTCCGCTGGACGGCGGAACAAGTACTGGCTCTGGCTCCTGACGATGCATCACGCAAGGCGGGAGGCAGGCTGGGAGGGGCGGGTCCGTGGTCACAGACCGGAGGTTCCGCTTCCGGTGCGGTGTGGGGCTTGTGCAAGGGCAGCGGCAGTACGCCGTACCGGACGGTCGTGGACCTCGCGGGTCCGGCGTACAAGTGCTCCTGCCCGAGCCGGAAGTTCCCGTGCAAGCACGCGCTGGGGCTGCTGCTGCTCTGGGCCGCGGAGGGGCTGGGCGAGCCCGCCGGGGCGCCCGACTGGGCCGGCGAGTGGCTGGCGGAGCGGGCGGCGAAGGCCGCGCGTCCCGCTGCCGCGGCGGCCGGGCCGGCCGATCCGGAGGCTGCGCGACGCCGGGCCGAGCGACGGGCGGCGCGGATCGGGGCGGGCGTCACCGAGCTGGAGCAGCGGCTCGCCGATCTGCTGCGCGGCGGCCTCGCCGGGCAGGAGCAGGCGGGGTACGCGGCCTGGGAGGAGACCGCCGCGCGGATGGTCGACGCCCAGGCGCCCGGACTGGCCGCGCGGGCGCGGGAGTTGGGGACGATACCCAGTTGCGGCCCGGGCTGGCCCGCCCGGATGCTGGAGGAGGCGGCGCTGCTGCACCTGCTGGACCGGGCCTGGCTGGGGGTTTCGGACCTGCCGGAGCCGTTGGCCGCCACGGTTCGCGGCCGGGTGGGACTGCCGTCGTCGGCGGAGGGGGAGGAGGAAGTCGTACGGGACCGCTGGCTCGTGCTGGCCCAGTACGACACGGCTTCGCCCGACGGACGGCTCATCACCCGCCGGACATGGCTGCGCGGGCTGGCGAGCGGGAGGCCGGCCCTGGTGCTGGACTTCGGCCCGCCCGGGCGGCCTCCGGGGCTCGCCCTGCCCGTCGGACTGGCACTGGAAGCGGAAGCCCGCTTCCGGCCCGGCTCGGCGGGGCTGCGGGCGGACCTCGGGGAGCGGTTCGCGGCGGCCGAGCCGTGCGGGGCGGCGCCCGTGGGGGTGAGTACGGGCGCGGCGCTCGAGGCGTACGGGGCGGCGCTGACCGCGGACCCGTGGCTGGAGTCCTGGCCGGTGGTGCTCGGCCCGGTGGTGCCGATACCGGGCCCCTCGGGGGACGACGCCGGCTGGCAAGTGGCGGACGCGGAGGGGACGTCCGCCCTGCCGGTACCGCTCAGCGGGTCCGCGGGCCGTTCCCGCGCGGGTCTGTGGCAGCTGGCCGCGCTCTCGGGGGGTGACCCGGTGACGGTGTTCGGCGAGTGCGGACACCGCGGCTTCACCCCGCTCACGGCCTGGCAGGCGGGCTCCTCGGAGCCGGTGGCGCTGGTCTGAGCGGGGGCTTGGAGGAAGCGGCGGCGCGGGGGCGCCGACGTGACGATTCGAAACGAGTGAGCCGGGGGGCTGCTGTGGACGACAACCACGCGAGTTGAGACACGCGTTACGGGGAGAGGACTGCTCCGGTCCCGCGGAGGGGGCGGGACCGGAGCTGGGGGCACAGAGGAAGGGCGGGACCAGATGGATACGGACGCGCATACGCATACGGGCACGCACACGGACGCGGACCCGATTCAGGGGGACTGGGAGGAACTGGTCGGCGCCGCGCTGCTGGGAACCGAGCGGCGACAGGGCAGTCCGGAGGCGCTGCTGGACGCGGCGGCCGTGCTCACCGTACGGCGCCGGGCCGGACTGCGGCCCGGCGAGGCGGGCCCGCGACCGGATCCCGCGCCACGGGATCCGCGTCCGGCACCGCCGCAGGCGGCTCGGCGCCGGCTCGCGCAGTTGCTGGCCGGGCGGACCGCCGCGGGCAGCGGCGGGCGGCGGGGGGCCGCCCCGGACCTGACCGAGCTGCTGCCGCAGTGGCTGGCCGCGGCCGGCCGGCACGGCTACCGGGCGCCGGCCGCGCTGGTGCCCGCGCTGCTGGACACCGCGCGGGCCCGTACGGACCTGCGGCCGCAGGCGCTGGCCCTGGCCGGGGTGCGCGGGCTGTGGCTGGCCCGGCTCAATCCGGACTGGCGGTTCGCGCTGCGCGGCGGGGCGGGCGGCGCGGGGGAACTGCCCGCCGTCACCGATGCGGCCGGGGTGGAACTGCTGTGGCAGGAGGGGCTGTTCGCGGAGCGGGTGGCGCTACTGGGCGCCGTACGGGCCCATGAGGCGGCGGCCGCGGTGCGGCTGCTGGAGACCACCTGGGCCACCGAGCGGGCCGAGGACCGGCTGATGTTCCTCGACTCGCTGCGGGTGGGGCTGTCGGAGGGGGACGAGCCGTTCCTGGAGGCGGCGCTGGGCGACCGCAGCCGCAATGTCCGGGCCACGGCCGCCGAGCTGCTGTCCGCGCTCCCGCGCTCGGCGCTGGCCGGGCGGATGGCGGAGCGGGCGCTGGCCTGCGTGGGGCCCGAGGGGGTGAACCCGCCGGCCGAGTGCGATGGGGGGATGCTGCGCGACGGCGTGGTGAAGCGGCCGCCCGCCGGGCGCGGGGAGCGGGCCTGGTGGCTGGGCCAGCTCGTGGAGGCGGCGCCGCTGTCCTGCTGGCGGGAGCGGTTCGGGGGGCTCGGCCCGGCGGAGATCGTGGCGTTTCCGGTGGCCGAGGGCTGGGCCGAGGAGTTGCATGCGGCGTGGTGCCGGGCGGCGGTGCGGCAGCGGGATCCGCTGTGGTCGCACGCATTGCTGGGCTCGGCGTCCGCGCCGCCGGCGGCGGGCCCGGCGACGGCCTCGCTGGCGGAACGGGCGAAGCTGCTGTCGATCCTGCCCGAGGGGGAACGGGCGGAGTGGGTGGCGGAGTTCATACGGGCCCACGGGCTGTCGGAGGCGTTCCAGTTGCTCGGGGCGTGCCTGGTGCCGTGGGCGGGGGCCCTGGGCGAAGCCGTGGTGGACGCGCTGGACAACGCCCGCGAGGCGGGCAGCTACCCGTGGAGCTTCAGCGGGGTGATGGGCCTGGCGGAACGCTGCCTGGACCCCGCGGCGGCGGACCGCCTGGACTCCCTGACGGCCACCCCGCAGAACCCCCTGGACCCCACGGACCCCTCCCCCGGCGCGGCGGCCTACTGGACGGAAGCCTTCCAACGCCTCACCGCCACCCTCCGCCTCAGAGCGACGATGCTCGCGGAACTCACCCCACCCTGACCCGCCCCGCCCCACCCGACCAGCACCCAGGCAGCGGAGGCCGGGGGCTGGGGGCCGGGGGCCGAAGGGCCGGAGGCTGGGGGGGGCCAGCGCCAGGGGTTGGGCCTGGCGGCCCGGGGAGGCCCGGGCCAGGGACCGAGGCCTCCCCGGCCAGGGGCGGCCGGGGAGGCAGGGCCCGGGCCTAAGGCGCGGCTGGCGCCCAGGGTCGGAGCCGGGCTCCGGGGCGGCGGCGGGGGTGCCGCCGGGGGCTAGTGGCGGACGTTGGCGTTGACCCAGTCGACGATCGAGGTCGTCGTGGCGCCCGGGGTGAAGATTTCGGCGACGCCCTTCGCCTTCAGGGGCTCGATGTCGGCCTCCGGGATGATGCCGCCGCCGAAGACCTTGATGTCTTCCGCGTCGCGCTCCTTCAGGAGCTCCAGCACGCGCGCGAACAGCGTGTTGTGCGCGCCCGAGAGGATGGACAGGCCGATCGCGTCGGCGTCCTCCTGGATCGCGGTGTCCACGATCTGCTCGGGGGTCTGGTGGAGGCCGGTGTAGATGACCTCCATGCCCGCGTCCCGCAGGGCCCGCGCGATCACCTTGGCACCGCGGTCATGGCCGTCGAGACCCGGCTTGGCAACCACCACACGGATCGGACCGGTCACACCCATCGCACTGCCTCCCGAGTGAACGAACGTTAAGTACAGCATCGCGCACGCCGCCGTTTCGCGGTCAACCACGAGGGGGAAATCACACGTGGGATGGCGTGCCGCGCCACCGCGCCGACAGCCGCACGGCACGGTGGCGTGACCCGTCGCGGTCCCAAGAGGCTTAGGGGAGGCCGTCGATGGGGCTGTCCGTACCCGTGTTCATACCCGTGTCCGCATCCGGGGCCGCCCTGCGGGCCGGAATTCTCGAGGCGATCGTACTCGGCGGGCACCTCCTGCTCTATCCCACCGGCGTACGCCAGGAGAAGCCCGGCGCGGCCGTCGGCGAGCGGGCGCCCGTCCTTCTGCTGCACGGCTTCACCGACAACCGTTCCGTCTTCGTCCTGCTGCGCCGCGCCCTCGGGGCGGGCGGCCGCCGGCAGGTGGAGGCGTACAACTACTCCCCCTTCATCCGCGACCTGCGCGTCACCGCCCGCCACCTCGCCCGCCGCGTCGAGGAGCTGTGCGAGCGCACCGGGCAGGAGCGGGTGGACCTGGTCGGGCACAGCCTGGGCGGACTGGTCGGGCGGTACTACGTCCAGCGCCTCGGCGGCGACGCCCGCGTGCGCACGCTCGTCACCCTCGGCACCCCGCACTCCGGCACCCGCGTCGCCCCGTTCCTGGACGCGCACCCGCTGGTCCGGCAGATGCGCCCGGACTCCGAGGTGATGGCGGAACTGCGCGCACCCGCGCCCGGCTGCCGGACCCGATGCGTAGCGTTCTGGAGCGAGTTCGACGTGCTGATGGCCCCGACCGGGACGGCCCGGATCGAGCACCCCGACCTGATCACGGAGAACGTGCAGGTCACCGGCATCGGCCATCTCGCCCTGCCCGCGCACCCGAGTGTCATTGCCGCGGTCCGGCGCGCCCTGGACGGCCCCGGCCTGGCCGCGGTCGCGCGCCCCGGAACCGCATCGGTCGCCTGAACACCAACCGGCCGACACTCGAACGAATTTCGAACTCAAGGCCAAGGCTGCGTCTTCCAGCGACCGAAAGACGGCCGAATGCCCGGTTCCCCCGATCCTGGACGCCTCGGAAGATTGTCGTTGCCAGTAACCGCCGGGTACAGTCACGCCACTGCTCTCCCCGAGGAACATCACATTCCTCGGCCACCCAGGCCCCCACTGCCGAGGCGAAAGAGAAGTTGGTGAACGACCGCCCCTCGTCGGGCCAGTACCCCGATTACGGGTATGACGGCCTTTCCACCACCACTTTCGCTGGTGACTCGCCTCAGGTTTCCTATGAAACCCAGGGGCAGGGATACAACTACGCTGCTTACGGGTCATATGACACGGGTGCGTACGACACCACCGCCTGGACCACGCAGGAGAATTACGCCCATCCTTCCCAGGACGGCTACCTGTCGACCATCCCCGCCCAGGGCGTCCCCGAGGACGCCACGGGCCAGTGGGATGCGAGTGCCTGGAACACGCCGAGTACGGACTACCAGGCCACGGACTTCGGCTACGACACCACCTCCGTGGACCAGACCGCGACCGGAAACTGGTCCATGCCGGGCTACAGCACGATGACCGGTACCGGTCCCGGTACTGAGACCGGCGCCACCGCCTGGAACACCGTTCCGCAGGAACAACCCCAGCAGGAACACCAGGCTTACGAGTACACGTACGACTACGCGTACCAGCCCGAGCAGCAGCCCGAGCAGCAGCCCGCGTACGACTACACCGCCGAGGCCTACAGCCAGACCGCCGTGTTCGAGGTCATCGAAGACGGCACCGAAGACGGCGGCGACGGGGCCCCGGACGTCGACCCGGTGCACGACCTGCCCACGCAGGCCATGCCGGTCACGTCCGCGGCGGCGCCGCTCGAACCCCGTCCCTCGCGCCGCGCCGGCGCCAAGGGCTCGGCGAAGTCCTCGGCGAAGTCCTCGGCCAAGCCCGCCGCCGCGAAGAGCAGCAGCGGTGGCAACAGCCGCCGCCGGACTCCGGCGAAGCGTTCCGCCCTGCTCACGGTGGCCGTGCCCTCGGCCTGCGTGATGGGCGTCGCGGGAGTCGCCGCCGCCTCCGTGGGCGGGCTCACCGGCGCCGACATGCCGGCCGACGACTCCACCACCACCATGGCCGCGCCCGACCCGGCCTCGGTGGTGCCGGTCGCGGCGAACAGCAAGCTCGACACCCAACTGGCCGCGCTCAGCGCCGACGCGGGCGACTTCGCGGACCGCGCGAGCCGTACGCAGGAGCGCATCGACCTGCACCAGCGCCAGGAGGACGAGAAGAAGAGGAAGGCGGAGGAGGCCGCGGCCAAGGAGGCGGCGCGCCCCAAGTTCGCGATCCCCGTCGAGCAGCACGGCCTCAGCGCCACCTTCGGGCAGGCCGGCGGCATGTGGATGTCCGTGCACACCGGTATCGACTTCCCGGTCTCCTACGGCACTCCGGTCATGGCCGCCACCGACGGCACCGTGCGCACCCAGTTCAACAGCGCCTACGGGAACATGGCCATAGTCACCGCGGCCGACGGCACCGAGACCTGGTACTGCCACCTGAGCAGCACCAAGATCCGCTCCGGGAAGGTCAAGGCCGGCGACGTCATCGCGTACTCCGGCAACTCGGGCAACTCCACCGGACCGCACCTCCACTTCGAGGTCCGGCCCGGCGGCGGGGCCGCGATCGACCCCCTGCCGTGGCTCCGCAGCCACGACCTGGACCCGAACTAGGGCCTCCCCCGGCCCAGCCGAAGCGGAGACTGCCGAAGCGGAAGCCCCCGCCGCCCCCGCCCGCCGCCCCCGCTACAGCTTCTGCACCGGCGCGTAGCGCAGCAGCAGCCGCTTGGGCTTCTCGTCCCCGAAGTCGATGGTGGCCTGCGCGTCCGCGCCGGCTCCCTTGACCTCCATGACGGTGCCCAGCCCGAACTGGTCGTGAGTGACCCGGTCCCCGACCACCAGCGCGATGACCGGCTTGTCGGCGGCCCGGCGCGTGGCGAACCCGGACGGGCCCGACTTCGTGCGCGACGAGGACAGGAACGACTCCGGCGAGGTCCCGAACGTCGCCTTGCCCCCGCCCGAAGACCCGTACCCCGAGCTGCGCATCGGGCCGGCCGGCTTCTGCGCCGCGCCCGTGCGCTTCCACTGCAGGTACTCGGCCGGGATCTCCTCGAGGAACCGCGACGGCGGGTTGTACGAGGGCGTGCCCCACGCGCTGCGCATGCTCGAGCGGGTCAGGTAGAGCCGCTCGCGCGCACGCGTGATGCCGACGTACGCCAGGCGGCGCTCCTCCTCGAGCTCCTTGGTCTGGCCCAGCGCCCGCATGTGCGGGAAGACCCCGTCCTCCATGCCGGTCAGGAAGACCACCGGGAACTCCAGGCCCTTGGCGGTGTGCAGGGTCATCAGCGTGATGACGCCCGTGCCTTCGGTGTCCTCGTCCGGGATCTGGTCCGAGTCGGCGACGAGCGCGACCCGCTCCAGGAACTCGGCGAGCGTCCCGCTGCCGGGAGCCGGGGCGCCGGTCTCGGCCGCTTCAGCCGCCGCCGCCTCCCGCGCCTGCTCGAACTCCAGGGCCACGGCCGCCAGTTCCTGGAGGTTCTCGATCCGCGTCTCGTCCTGCGGGTCGGTCGAGGCCTGGAGCTCGGCCAGGTAGCCCGTACGCTCCAGCACCGCCTCCAGCACCACGGCCGGGCCCGCGCCGGAATCGACGATGGTCCGCAGCTCCTCCATCAGGACGTTGAACCGCTTGACCGCGTTCGTCGAGCGCGCGGCCATGCCGAAGGCCTCGTCCACCCGCCGCAGCGCCTGCGGGAAGGTGATCTTCTCGCGCATGGCGAGCGCGTCGATCATGGCCTCGGCCCGCTCGCCGATACCGCGCTTGGGCACGTTCAGGATGCGGCGGAGCGGGACGTTGTCCTCCGGATTCGCCAGTACGCGCAGGTACGCGAGGACGTCGCGGACCTCCTTGCGCTCGTAGAACCGCACTCCGCCGACGACCTTGTAGGGCAGCCCGACGCGGATGAAGATCTCCTCGAACACACGGGACTGCGCGTTGGTCCGGTAGAAGATCGCGACGTCGCCGGCCTTGGCGTCGCCCGCGTCCGTCAGCCGGTCGATCTCGTCGGCGACGAACTGCGCCTCGTCGTGCTCGGTGTCCGCGACGTAGCCGGTGATGCCCGCGCCCGTACCGGCCTGGGTCCACAGGTTCTTGGCCCGGCGGTTCTCGTTGCGTTCGATCACCGCGTTGGCGGCCGACAGGATCGTCTGCGTGGAGCGGTAGTTCTGCTCCAGCAGGATCGTCGTCGCGTCCGCGTAGTCCTCCTCGAACTGGAGGATGTTGCGGATGGTCGCGCCGCGGAAGGCGTAGATCGACTGGTCGGCGTCACCCACCACGCACAGCTCGGCGGGCGGCAGGTCCGGGTAGCCGGTGCCGACGAGCTCGCGCACCAGCGTGTACTGGGCGTGGTTGGTGTCCTGGTACTCGTCGACCAGTACGTGCCGGAAGCGGCGCCGGTAGTGCTCGGCGACCTCCGGGAACGCCTGGAGCAGGTGCACCGTGGTCATGATGATGTCGTCGAAGTCGAGCGCGTTCGCCTCGCGCAGCCGCCCCTGGTACATCGCGTACGCCTGGGCCAGCGTCTTCTCGAAACCGTCCACGGCCTGACCCGCGAAGGCGTCCTCGTCGATCAGCTCGTTCTTCAGGTTCGAGATCTTGGCGCTGAAGGCCTTGGGCGGGAACTTCTTGGGGTCCAGGTCCAGGTCGCGGCAGACGAGCGCCATCAGGCGCTTCGAGTCGGCCGCGTCGTAGATCGAGAACGAGGACGTGAAACCGAGCCGCTTGGACTCGCGGCGCAGGATGCGGACGCAGGCGCTGTGGAAGGTGGACACCCACATGGCGTTGGCGCGCGGCCCGACCAGGCTCTCGACGCGCTCCTTCATCTCGCCGGCGGCCTTGTTGGTGAAGGTGATCGCCAGGATCTGGCCGGGGTGGACGCCGCGCGCGGACAGCAGGTGTCCGATGCGGTGGGTCAGCACCCGGGTCTTGCCCGAACCGGCTCCGGCCACGATGAGCAGCGGCGAGCCCGCGTGCACCACGGCCGCGGCCTGCTCCTCGTTCAGCCCGTGCAGGAGCGTCGCCGGGTCGATGACGGGCCTGGGGGCGCCGTCCCGGTAGTACGCGTCCCCGGACATGGGTACGTCGAACCGGCCGCCGAAGAGATCGTCCGCGCCCGTGTCCGGGGCGGGGTGATCCTCGGGCGGCGGCGGGACCTCGTCGGAGGGGGAGAGGTCCGCCAGGAAACTGTCGTCAAAGAGGCTGCTCATCGCCTTCCGAGTCTAGGGGGCGGGACCGACAGCCGGTCCCGGGCCCGGAAAATCGGAGGAATCGGAGGGGAATCGGCGGGGAACCGGCGGCGGATCGGATGGGGAGCGGCCGCATGTGCACCCGGACCCTTCCGAGGAACCCCCTCCGGCGCTAGCGTGCTCCGCCAACCGGAAGGAGGTGCCGGCCCGTGTCCTCGTACGCCCGGCGCGTACGTCCGCGAGGACTCGATCTTCTACCAGCCGATCCACGGCAGCGTCCGGCCGGGCTGACCGCGGGCGGGCCGCCGGCCGGCTCAGCCGAGCACGAGCTCCAGCAGCCCCGGGAAGCGCTGCTCCAGGTCGTCCCTGCGCAGCGCGAGGTAGAGCTTGCGGCCTTGGGGCCGCTGGCAGATCACCCCGCTCTCGCGCAGCGTCCTGAGGTGGTGCGTGACGCTCGACCTGGGCAGGTCCGGGACGACCTCGCCGCAGAAGGCCGCCTCGCCGGAGGCGAGTTTGCGGACGATCTCCAGCCGGACGGGGTGGCCGAGCGCGGCGAGGACCTCGACGAGTTCGAGGCGGTCGGCGGTGGGGTGGGTCAGCTCGGCAGCGGCAGGCATGCCCTCACTGTACGCAGAACTCGTACGGATGTACCCGACGCCATTGCCAGACCGTACGAGAATCTCGTACAGTCCGGCCGTACGAGATTCTCGTACGGTCGGCGGCACACGCCCAGCCGCACCGGACGCACACCCAGCCCCCTGAGGACACCCCATGCCCGACACCGCTACCCCCCTCGACGACGCCGCACTCGCGGCCTCCCTCGAAGGGGGCTTTTCCAGCCACCACGCCGAGGTCAACGGGACGCGCCTGCACTACGTGACCAACGGCGGCGGCGAGCCGCTCGTCCTGCTCGGCGGCTGGCCGCAGACCTGGTGGCAGTGGCACAAGGTGCTGCCGGAGCTGGGCCGCCGGTTCCGGGTGATCGCCGTCGACCTGCGCGGCATGGGCGGCTCCGCCAAGCCCGAGGGCGGCTACGACAAGAAGACGATGGCCGCCGACGTCCGCGCCCTGCTCGCCCACCTCGGCATCGGCTCCGCCCACATCGCCGGCCACGACATCGGCGCGATGGTCGCCTACGCCCACGCCGCCAACCACCCCGAGGCCACCGGCCGGGTCGCCCTGCTCGACGTCGCGCACCCCGACCCCGACTGGGCCCGGCAGCCGCTGCTCCCCGAGCCGGGGCGGATCCACAAGTGGTGGTTCGCCTTCAACCAGGTGCGGGACCTGCCCGAGCAGTTGCTCGCCGGCCGCTACCACGTCCTGCTGGACTGGCTGTTCTCCCGCGCCGCCACCGATCCCGCCGCCATCGACGCCCACTCCCGGGCGGTGTACGCGGCCGCGTACGACTCCCCGGAGGCGATCCGGGCGAGCAACGACTGGTACCGGGCCTTCACCCAGGACATCGCCGACCTCGCCGGCTACGCCCCGGTGACCGCGCCGCTGCTCGCCCTCGGCGGCGAATTCAGCAACTACGAGCTGCTGACCCGCGCGGTGCCAAAGCTGGGCACCGACACGCAGGTCGTACGCATCGACGGCAGCGGGCACTACCTCCCGGAGGAGCAGCCGGAGGCGGTCACGGCCGCGCTGGTGAAGTTCCTCGGCTGAACCACCCCAAACCCGCCGTAAAGCCGCCGCCGGCCGCCCCGTACGCTCGAGCCATGACTGTATTGATCAACATCTTCCTCGGCCTGCACATCATCGGGATAGCCTCGCTCCTCGGCGGGTTCCTGACCCAGATGAAGGCGATGGGCGCGGGCACCGCCCGCTTCGTGCCGGCGATGCTGCACGGCGCGCTGACCATGCTCGTCACGGGCGTCCTGCTCGTCGGCTTCCGCCAGATGGACGGCGGCCACCTCGACCACATCAAGATCGGCGTGAAGCTCGCGATCCTCTTCGTGGTCCTCGCCCTCGTCTACGTCAAGCGCGACGAGGAGCGGGTGGACAAGGCCCTGTTCGGTGCGGTCGGCGGGCTGACCATGGTCAATATCTTCATCGCCGTCCTCTGGCACTGACCTCACCGCGATACGGAAGCGACAGTTTCGGCCGCATCGGGCCACTTACGATCATCTCGTCATCCGACCGTTACCTTCGGGTCTAGCGTCCTCCTCCAAGCACCCGGCACGTGCCGACAGGCACCGGGAGAGGAAGGACGTGAGGCCCTCGTGGCCAGTCATCGAAAGCCCAGGCAGCGCCCGTTCTCCGGCGGCACCGTACGCACGACCGCCGCCACCCTCGCCCTCGCGGGCGCTGCCACCGCCACCGCGTTCGAAGGAACCTCCCAGGCCGACCCCCAGCCGACGCCCTCCCAGGTCAAGACGGAGGTGGACCGGCTCTACGAGGAGGCCGAGGCCGCGACCGACCAGTACAACGGGGCGAAGGAGAAGGCCGACGAGGCCCAGCGCGCGCTGACCGGCCTGCGCGACGAGACCGCCCGCAAGACCGACCAGCTCAACACCGCCCGCAGCGCGCTCGGTTCGCTGGCCGCCACCCAGTACCGCAACGGCACCCTGGGCGCCGCCGTCCAGCTGGCGATGGCCGACGACCCGCAGGGGTACCTGGACCGGGCCTCCTTCATCACCCGCGCCGGGGACCGCAACGCCGCCGCGATCTCCTCCGTACGCCACCGGCTCGACGAGGTCGGACAGCTCAAGGACCGGGCCGCCGGCCGGCTGGCCGACCTGCGCGCCCGGCAGGCCGAACTCGCCGACCGCAAGACCGAGATCGAGGGGAAGCTCGACGCCGCCCGCCGGCTGCTGGCCCGGCTCACCGCCGAGGAGCGGGCCGCGTACGAGGCCCGCTCCACAGGCAGCGCCCCCGCCGGCGGGCAGCACACCGCCCCGCCGCCTTCCGACGGATCGCGGGCCGCCCGCGCCGTGGCCTTCGCGTACGGGGCGATCGGCAAGCCGTACGTCTGGGGCTCGACGGGGCCGGGCTCCTTCGACTGCTCGGGACTGACCCAGGCGGCCTGGCGCGCGGCCGGGGTCTCGCTGCCCCGCACCACCTACACCCAGATCAACGCCGGGCAGCGCGTCTCGCGCGACCAGCTGGCCCCCGGCGACCTGGTGTTCTTCTACTCCGGGGTCACCCACGTCGGCCTGTACATCGGCAACGGCCAGATGATCCACGCCCCCCGGCCCGGTTCGACGGTCCGCTTGGCCCCGATCGACTCGATGCCGTGGGCCGGAGCCTCCCGCCCCGCCTGACGGTCGCTACGGCGCCTTGACCACACCGCTGAGCCACTGGAAGGTCTGGGGCAACTGCTTCGACCACGAGTCGAGGTTGTGGCCGCCGGTCACCTTCTCCGCGTGCACCACGGTCGGGTTCTTCGCGATCGCCTTGAGGTCCATGCCGGACAGGTAGCCGTCCTGCTCGGCCCCCGACATCCACAGCGAGACCGCCGGCGGCTTGGGCGCGGCCCCCAGTACGGCCTTCAGGTTGTGCGTGGCGCGCAGCTGCGGGTCCTTGGCGACCAGCGAGGAGGGCTCCTGGCCCGGGTCGTTGTAGCCCGACAGGGACACGGCCGCGCTGTAGCGGTCGGGGTGGGCGATGGCCAGCTTGGCGGCGCAGTACGCGCCGGCCGAGTACCCGGCCACGCCCCAGGTGCGGGCGTCGTCCGAGGCGCGGAAGTTGTCGGTGACCATCTTGCGGACGTCGACGCTGAACCAGCTGTCCGCGTTGACCTTGCCGGGGATGTTGGCGCAGCCGGTGTCGGCGTTGCCGAGCAGCATGGCGCGCGGGGAGACCAGGATGAAGGGCTTGACCTTGCCCTCCTTCATCAGCGGCTCCAGCACCTGGTGCGCCTTGAGGCCCTGGAACCAGGACTTGCCCGTCCCGGGTATGCCCGGGATCAGCTCGACCACCGGGAACTTCTTGTCCTTGTAGGCCGGGTCGTCGTACTGCGGCGGCAGCCACACCATGACGTCGCCCTTGACCCCGGAGATCTTCCCGTCGAGTTCGGTCTTCCTGACCCGCCCGCCGAGGCCGTCGACCACCTCGAAGGCCTGGTGCACCTTCGGCTCCGCCTTGACCTCCGCGGCCTTCTTCCCGCCGAGTCCGTCCGCGCCCAGGTCGGGGGCCGCGGTGACGTACTTGCCGGTGCCGAACAGGTCGCCCCAGGAGGCGTAGAAGGTCATGTCCCGGTTGACCCCGATGAACACCAGGGCGATGGCGGTGGCCTGGGCGAACACCACCATCGAGGCGCGGGTGGCGACCCGTACGACGGCGGGCCCGCGCGCCTTGCTCCACAGCAGCAGCGGCAGGAGGACGGCGATCGCGGTCAGCGCGACCGCCGTCGCGAAAAGGGGGGTCCCCGTCAGGCTCATCACGGCAACGAAGAGGGCCGCGCGACACGCCCCGGTTGCCCGAAACGCCTGCGGCATGGGTCACATCGGCCGGGAGGAAGACCCTCCCGGGGTCACACCAGCCGGCGGGCCGTCGCCCAGCGGGTCAGCTCGTGGCGGTTGGAGAGCTGGAGCTTCCTGAGCACCGCCGAGACGTGCGATTCCACCGTCTTCACCGAGATGAAGAGCTGTTTGGCGATCTCCTTGTACGCGTACCCGCGCGCGATCAGCCGCAGCACCTCGCGCTCGCGCTGCGTGAGCCGGTCCAGGTCCTCGTCCACGGGGGGCGCGTCCGTCGAGGCGAAGGCGTCGAGCACGAAGCCGGCCAGCCGCGGCGAGAACACCGCGTCCCCGTCCTGCACCCGGAAGACCGAGTCCACCAGGTCGGTGCCGGTGATGGTCTTGGTGACGTACCCGCGCGCGCCGCCCCGGATCACCCCGATGACGTCCTCGGCCGCGTCCGACACCGACAGGGCCAGGAACCGCACCGGGTTCTCGGCCGCCGTCATCAGCGGGGCGCAGCGGCGCAGCACCTCGACGCCGCCGCCGCCGGGCAGGTGCACGTCGAGGAGCACCACCTCGGGGCGGGTGGCGGTGATGACGGTGACGGCCTGGTCCACGTCGGCCGCCTCGCCGACGACCTCGACCCCGGTCCGTCCGGTCTCGCCGATCTCCGCCTGCACGCCCGTACGGAACATCCGGTGGTCGTCGACGAGCACCACGCGGACCCTCCTGGTCTCCGTCACAGCGCTGCCCTCGGTCTCGGTCATGCCGTTGCCGCCCTCTCCATCTCCAGCTCGACTTCCGTGCCGCCGTCGGGCGCGGACCGCAGCCGTGCGGTCCCGCCGTTGCGCTGCATCCGGCCGATGATCGATTCTCGTACGCCCATCCGGTCGTCCGGTACCGCGTCGATGTCGAAGCCCGGTCCGCGGTCGCGTACGGACACGAACACCGTCCGGCCCTCCACTTCGGCGTACACCTGCACCGGCCCGCCCTCGCCACCGTACTTGGCGGCATTGACCATCGCCTCGCGCGCGGCCTGGATCTGTGCGCCCAGCCTGTCGTCGAGCGGACAGTCGCCGACGACGACGACCTCGATGGGGACGCCGTGGTGGTCCTCCACCTCGGCGGCGGTCTTCTTCACGGCCTCGGCCAGCGTCGCCGGTTCCTCGGCCTCGTCCTTGCCGGTGCCCTCGGGCTTGTACAGCCAGTTCCGCAGCTCCCGCTCTTGGGCCCGCGCGAGGCGGCGTACCTCTCCGACGTCCTCGGCGTTGCGCTGGATCAGGGTGAGGGTGTGCAGCACGGAGTCGTGGACGTGGGCGGCGACCTCGGCGCGCTCCTGGGCGCGGATGCGCATCAGGCGCTCCTCGGAGAGGTCCTGGGTCATCCGGATCAGCCAGGGTCCGGCGAGCAGGGCGACGCCGACGAGGACGGCGAGGGTGGCGGTGAGTACGTTGCCCAGCTGGGCCGCGGAGCCGCGTACGACGATGAACACGGTGAGGCCCACGCCGACCAGCGCGACGCCCGCGAGCGCGCGGGCGACCTGGAACAGCCGCCCGTGGCGGCCGACGGCCTCGTTCCAGTGGGCGCGGCGGGCGTTGTCGGCCTGCCGCCATACGAGGACCACCCCGGCCCCGACCAGCAGCGTCGGCCACACGTAGCGGCCGGACGCGCCGCCGAGCTGGACCTTGGAGATGAAGATGCCGGCGCCGATGCACAAGGCGATCAGGGCGGTGATCTGGCCGCGCTCGGGCTTGCGCAGACGGCGCGTGCCGTCGGGGAGGGTCTCGAAGAAGGAGCGGTGCCCGGTGCGCCCGCCGACGCCGAGCGGTACGAACACCCAGAACGCGGCGTACAGCAGGATGCCGAGGCCGTCGCCCCACATGAACAGCAGCAGGAAGGCGAGCCGTACCCAGATGACGGGCAGCCCGAGGTGCCCGGCGAGTCCGCGCGCGACGCCGCCGAGCATCCGTCCGTCGGCGCTGCGGTAGAGCTTGCGCTGCGGGACTTCGTCGGAATCGGGTGCGTGCGGGATACGGGGGGCGGCGACGGCGGGCATGTCAACGATGGTCACACGCGCGGGGGCCGCCCGGCATCAGGGCGGCCCCCCACTTCTGTCCGGGGGATATCAGGGTTGTCCCAGGGTCGGGCCGGATGTCAGGAGGGTCGGCGGCCCGTCACCATGGACGCATGACCGAAGTGCACGACACCCCGCCGGCCGGGTCCGGCGCCGCCGCCCCGCCGCCTGCCGAGCGTCCGCTGCTGCGCCGCAGCAAGCGCGACAAGGTACTGGCCGGCGTGTGCGGTGGCCTGGGCCGGTACTTCGACCTGGACCCGGTCGTCTTCCGGATCGTGCTGGGCGTGCTCGCGGTCACCGGCGGTGTCGGGCTGATCTTCTACGGCTTCGCGTGGCTGCTGCTGCCCCTGGAGGGCGAGGACGACAGCGAGGCCAAGAAGCTGCTGACGGGCCGGGTCGAGGGCGCGACCCTGGCGGCGGTGTTCGCCGCGCTGGTGGGCTGCGCGCTGTTCCTGTCGATGCTGGACAACGGCGGCCTGGCGGTCTTCTCCGTCCTGGTCGTGCTCGCGCTGGGCGGGTCCTCGTACTGGTCGCAGCGCCGCCGCAGCGCCCCCGCCCCGCAGGCGCAGGCCCCCGCGGCGGCCGCGCACCGCACCGCTGCCGCGGAGACGAAGGCGCCGCCCGAGACGAAGGCGCCGCCCACCCCGGGCGGCCCGTCCTGGTGGCGGG
This sequence comes from Streptomyces sp. NPDC060031, assembly GCF_042736805.1. Taxonomy (NCBI): domain Bacteria; kingdom Bacillati; phylum Actinomycetota; class Actinomycetes; order Kitasatosporales; family Streptomycetaceae; genus Streptomyces; species Streptomyces sp. NPDC060031. Next base: position 95 of record NZ_JBHWVM010000100.1, on the reverse strand, counting down.
ATCCGCTGGTCAAGGACGGCACCACCGGCCCGGTCGGGTCCAGCGGGTACCTGTGGGGCCCGGACGATTCGGCCGCCACCGCCGCGGCCCCGCCC
>NZ_JBHWVM010000099.1:0-25105 GCF_042736805.1 Streptomyces sp. NPDC060031 | reverse complement strand
GGTACGGCGGGCGGGCGCGGCGGCGCCGGCTGCGCGGGGGGTGCGGGCCGGGCGGGCGGGGGCCGGCGGGAGCTGGCCCTTCATCGGGCCCCAGTCGTTCGGGTCCGGGACGCCCGGCGGCAGCATCTGGCGGCGCTTCGGGCCCTCGGGGTCGGCGCCCTCGCCGGGCTCCTTGGCGCCCGGCCAGGCCTTGGCGACGCGCGCCGCGAGCACGAAGTCCTTGCGCAGCGGGTGGCCCTCGAAGTTCTCCGGGAGGAGGAGGGGAACGAGGTTCGGGTGCTCGGAGAAGACGACCCCGAACATCTCGAAGGTCTCGCGCTCGTGCCATTCCGCGCCCGCGTAGAGGGAGACGGCGGAGGGCAGCGAAGGCGCCGAGTGCGGGACCGTCGTCCGCAGGAGCAGGCGGCGCACGCGGTGGTTTTCGAGGGACACGACGTGCGCGCAGACGCGGAAACCGGTGCCCGGCTCGTCCACCGCGCTCAGCCAGTCGAAGTACGTGCAGCCCAGCTTGTCCCGGGCGATCTCCAGCGCCGGGATCCAGCTTCCGGCAGGCACGTCGACGGTGAGGACGCCGTAGGCGAAGGTGCCGACCGCTTCGGCGCCGAAGACGGCCGGGGCGCCGTCCGGGAGGGAGTCGTAGAGGTTCACGCGCCCGCCCCCGGGGTGGGCGGAGGGGTCACCAGGGCGCTCGTCAGCTGAGCCGGGGAAGCGGGCGCCGTCGCGTAGCGCTCCGCCAGGGACTCCCGGGCGATCTTCTCCTGGAGCTTGAGGATGCCCTGGAGCAGCGCCTCCGGGCGCGGCGGGCAGCCGGGGACGTAGACGTCGACCGGGATGATCTGGTCGACGCCCTTCGTCACCGAGTACGAGTCCCAGTACGGGCCGCCGCAGTTGGAGCACGCGCCGAAGGAGATGACGTACTTCGGCTCGGGCATCTGCTCGTAGAGGCGCTTGACGGCCGGGGCCATCTTGTCCGTCACCGTGCCCGAGACGATCATGAGGTCCGCCTGGCGGGGCCCCGGTGCGAAGGGGATGACACCCAGGCGGATGAAGTCGTGGCGCGCCATTGACGCGGCGATGAACTCGATCGCGCAGCAGGCGAGGCCGAAGTTGAAGACCCACAGGCTGTAGCGGCGGCCCCAGTTCAGGACCACCTTCATCGGCTCGGGGGCGAGGCGGGAGAGAACTCCCAGCCTCTTCGGCTCCGGGAGCAGCACGCCCTCGGTCGGTGGCACGGCCGGTGTCACGTCCATTCGAGGACGCCCTTCTTGTACGCATAGAGCAGGCCGACGGCCAGGAAGCCCAGGAAGATGAACATCTCCACCAGCGTCGTGGCGCCGTAACCGGCGGCGGCGAACACCGTCGCCCACGGGAACAGGAAGATCGAGTCGACGGCGAAGATGACGTAGAGGAAGGCGTAGACGTAGTAGCGGACCTGGGTGTGCGCCCAGCCCTCGCCGACCGGGTCCACGCCGCACTCGTACGTCAGGAGCTTCTCGGGGGTCGGGACCGAGGGGCGCAGCAGGCGGTTCGCGCTGAAGGCCACGGCCACGAAGAGCACACCGAGGACGGCCAGGAGGCCGACGACCGAATAACTCCGGAAGTAGTCCGCGGCGAGCACGGATACGGTCGATACCGTTGGGTCGGGCACGTCCGTTCCTCGCTTCTCGGCCACTGTCGACGATCAGGGTGATCTGGTACGGACGGGAGTCTAGGGCCTGGGCCCCGCGGGGTGGGGTTATCCCCCGTTTACCTCGACCTGACCACCCCATGGCATCGGCGTGGCGAAATTTGGCAGGCTGGGGCGCATGACCGCGAGCATTCAAGCCAGTCAGGCCGTCGGCGACGATCGGCCCCCTCCCGTACGCGCCGCCCTGAGTGCCGTGACCTGGAAGGAGATCGCTCATCTCTTGAGCAATCTCCCAGTGACTCTCGTCGGGTTTGTTTACACGATTGCCATGGTGTCGACCGCCGGCGGTCTTTCGGTCACCGCGATCGGCCTTCCGCTGCTCGCATGCGGCCTGTTCCTGTCTCGCCAGTTGGGACGTCTGGAGCGGGCGCGGGCCCGCGTGCTGCTCGGCGTGCGGGTGGAGGAGCCGACGCCGATCCCCGGCCCGCGGCGGACAGGCGGATTCTTCCCCTGGCTGTGGACGACCCTGAAGGACCCGGTGGCGTGGCGGACCGTGCTGTACGAGCTGGTGCGGCTGCCGTGGGGGGTGCTGACCTTCACCGTGGCGCTGGTCGGGCTGTTCGTGCTGTGGCCGGTGCTGCCGTACGTGGCGCGGGTGCTGACCAATGTGGACCGGGCGATGGTACGGGGCCTGCTGTCTCCGTCGGACGAGCTGGAACGGCGCATCGCCGAGCTGGAGTCCGGCCGCGGGGTGGTGGTCGACACGGCGGCGGCCGACCTGCGGCGCATCGAACGGGACCTGCACGACGGGGCGCAGGCACGGCTGGTGGCGCTGGCCATGGGCCTGGGCCTGGCGAAGGAGAAGCTGCTGGAGGACCCCGAGGGGGCGGCGGCGATGGTGGACGAGGCGCACGGCGAGGTGAAGCTGGCGCTGCAGGAGCTGCGGGACCTGGCGCGGGGGATCCACCCGGCGGTACTGACCGACCGGGGGCTGGATGCGGCGCTGTCGTCGGTGGCGTCGCGGTGCCTGGTGCCGGTGAAGGTGTCGGTGGACCTGCCGGCGCGGCCGGCGGAGGCGATCGAGGGGATCGCGTACTTCGTGGTGTCGGAGCTGCTGCAGAACGTGAGCAAGCACGCCGGGGCGCGGCTGGCCGCGGTGGAGGTGTGGCGGTCGGGGCCGCGGCTGTTGATCCGGGTGTCGGACGACGGGCGGGGCGGGGCGAGCACGGCGGCCGGGAGCGGGCTCGCGGGGCTGGGGGAACGGCTCGGGTCCGTGGACGGGCTGTTCGTGGTGGATTCCCCCGAGGGGGGCGGGACCACGGTCACGGCCGAGTTGCCGTGGCGCGACCGGGTTCCCGTGCGGGGGCCCGTGCGGGGCTGAACTGCCGGTCGAGCGGGACCCCCGTCCAGGGTTGGGCGGGGGTCCCGCCGTGTGCCCGGGGGCGGGCCGGCGCGGCTCCAAGACCTGGGGCTCCGCCCCGGACCCCGCGCCTCGAACTCCCCCAGACCCCGTCCGGGGGGACCCCCAGGCGGGGCTTGGCTGAGGCCGCCTGACTCCCGGACCCCCGCGGGCTGGGGTTGGCCGGTGGGGTTAACCCCCCTCCCGAGAGGCCGACGTGCCGCATGGATCGGGGCGGGGGCGGGCGGCAGGGTGGAGGGGTAGAGGGGTAGAGGGATGACGGAAGGGCAGGTCGGGATCATGGTCGGCAGCACGCGCACGGGCAGCGGCATCGGCAGGGTGTTGCGCGCCCCCGTCGAGGGGCGGGCCTGGCGGGAGTTCGGGTATCTGATGCTCGGACTGCCGCTCAGCACCCTGTACTTCTCCCTCGCCATCACCGGCATCAGCCTCGGCGCGGGCCTGCTGGTCACCTTCCTCGGGGTGCCGGTGCTCGCCGGAGTCCTCGCCATGTGCCGGGGGTTCGGGCGGCTGGAGCGGGCGCGGGCGCGCGGGCTGCTGCGCATCGACATCGCCGAGCCCGAGCCGATCCGGGCGAAGAAGGGCGGGGCGCTCGCCGCGATGGGGGCGCTGCTCAAGAGCGGCAGCGCCTGGCGGCACGTGCTGTACTCGGTGGTCCACTTCCCCTGGGCGGTGGCCAGCTTCTGCGTGGCGCTGGTGCTCTGGGCGTACGGGTGGGCGTGCCTCCTGTACCCGCTCTGGTTCTGGGTCTTCCCCGCCTTCACGGACCAGCCCGGGCTGCAGCTCTTCCAGGACGACGACCACGCGTACTTCCTGGACTCGCCCCTGGACATCACGCTGACCTGCCTCCTCGGGCTCGCGCTGACGCTCGCCACCCCGTGGGTGGTCCGGGCGCTCACCACCGCCGACCGGGTCCTGATCGCCGGGCTGCTCGGGCCGTCCCGGCTCGCGTACCGCGTCAGCGAGCTGGAGTCCGACCGGGGCGTGGTCGTCGACACCGCCGCCGCCGACCTGCGCCGCATCGAGCGGGACCTGCACGACGGGGCGCAGGCCCGGCTGGTGGCGCTGGCCATGGACCTGGGGCTGGCCAAGGAGAAGCTGACCGAGGACCCGAAGGCCGCCGCGCGGATGGTCGACGAGGCCCACGGGGAGGTGAAGATCGCCCTCCAGGAGCTGCGCGATCTGGCCCGCGGGATCCACCCGGCGGTGCTGACCGACCGGGGGCTGGACGCGGCACTGTCCGCGGTGGCCTCGCGGTGCGCGGTTCCGGTACGGGTGGCCGTGGATCTCCCGGCCCGGCCCGCGGCGGCGATCGAGGGGATCGCGTACTTCACCGTCTCGGAGCTGCTCCAGAACATCAGCAAGCACGCCCGGGCCCGTACGGCGAGCGTCGACGTGTGGACGTCGGGCGACCGGCTGCTGATCCAGGTCGCCGACGACGGCCGGGGCGGGGCGGACTCCGCGGCCGGCAGCGGGCTGGCCGGGCTCGCCGAGCGGCTCGACGCCGTGGACGGGGTGTTCGTCGTGGACTCCCCCGCCGACGGGGGTACCACCGTCACGGCCGAGCTCCCCTGGCGGGCGTGAGCGCCGGCCCGACCATCGGCGGGCCCACCGGCCCGACCACCGCCAAGGCCACGTGACGGTCCGAGAAGGCCCGGGGGCCCGACGTTCACTCCCGTGCCACGCCCGTCACCCGTCCGCTCCCGGAAACACGGCTCCGCGCCCATTCGTTGATCCGGCTCCGCCTTGATCCGGCCTTGAGGCTGGGATGCTTGGCTGAGTCAGCGAATTCGGGCACGAGCAAAATGCGGGAGCGGCAAAGTCGTGGAAGACAGGGTGCGGGTGGTCATCGCCGAGGATTCAGTGCTGCTGCGTGAGGGCCTGACCCGGTTGCTGACCGACCGGGGGCATGACGTCGTGGCAGGCGTCGGGGACGCGGAAGCCCTGCTCAAGACGGTGGCGGAGCTGGCGGCGGAGGATGCGCTGCCGGACGTGGTGGTGGCCGATGTACGGATGCCGCCGACGCACACCGATGAAGGCGTACGGGCCGCGGTGCGGCTACGGCGCGACTACCCCGGGATAGGGGTGCTCGTGCTGTCGCAGTACGTGGAGGAGCAGTACGCCACCGAACTTCTGGCCGGTTCCAGCACCGGGGTGGGGTACTTGCTCAAGGACCGGGTGGCCGAGGTGCGGGAGTTCCTGGACGCGGTCGTCCGCGTGGCCCGGGGCGGTACCGCCCTGGACCCCGAGGTCGTCGCCCAGCTCCTGGGCCGCAGCCGCAAGCAGGACGTGCTGGCGGGGCTGACCCCCCGCGAGCGCGAGGTGCTCGGGCTGATGGCCGAGGGCCGGACCAATTCCGCGGTGGCCAAGCAGCTGGTGGTCAGCGACGGAGCGGTGGAGAAGCACGTCAGCAACATTTTCATGAAGCTCGGCCTTTCACCCAGTGACGGGGATCACCGGCGCGTGCTGGCCGTCCTCACCTATCTAAGGTCTTGATCAACTGACACTCTGTCAGGTATGGCCGGATGCAGCCCCCCGCGTCACGCGGGGATCTGCGTCCGGCCGGCACCTGGGCTCGGAATATTTTGCGCACGGCACGACATCTCTCGGACAGACCGTCTCAGAGGACGGTCCAGAACATGAGCGCCCCAGGGAAGGAAAACCTTCCGACGTAGGGTTGGCCTTGGGAGCGGCTCACGCCTCGAAGGAGGTCCAGTTCAGTGACCAGCCAGGTCAGTAGCCCAGCCGAGCAATCCGGCGGGGCCGAAGAGGCCGTGGTCGGCGAGCAGCGGACGCCCCCGGGTCCGGGTGGCAAGGAAGTGCGCCGCCTCGACCGGGTGATCATCCGCTTCGCGGGTGACTCGGGTGACGGCATGCAGCTCACCGGTGACCGCTTCACCTCGGAAACGGCTTCGTTCGGCAACGACCTCTCCACGCTCCCGAACTTCCCCGCCGAGATCCGGGCGCCCGCCGGCACCCTGCCGGGCGTCTCCTCGTTCCAGCTGCACTTCGCCGACCACGACATCCTGACGCCGGGCGACGCCCCGAACGTCCTGGTGGCCATGAATCCGGCGGCCCTCAAGGCGAACCTCGGGGACGTTCCGCGCGGCGCGGAGATCATCGTCAACACCGATGAGTTCACCAAGCGCCCGATGGCCAAGGTCGGCTACGAGACCTCGCCGCTGGAGGACGGCACCCTGGCGGCGTACAACCTCCACCCGGTGCCGCTGACCACGCTCACCGTGGAGGCGCTGAAGGACTTCGGGCTCCCCCGCAAGGAGGCCGAGCGCAGCAAGAACATGTTCGCCCTGGGGCTGCTGTCCTGGATGTACCACCGCCCCACCGAGGGCACCGAGAGCTTCCTGCGGCAGAAGTTCGCGAAGAAGCCCGAGATCGCCGAGGCGAACGTCGCCGCCTTCCGGGCCGGCTGGAACTTCGGCGAGACCACCGAGGACTTCGCCGTCTCCTACGAGGTGGCCCCGGCCACCTCGTCCTTCCCGACCGGCACCTACCGCAACATCTCCGGGAACCTGGCCCTCTCCTACGGCCTGATCGCGGCGGGCCGGCAGGCCGATCTGCCGCTCTACCTGGGCTCGTACCCGATCACCCCGGCCTCGGACATCCTGCACGAGCTGAGCAAGCACAAGAACTTCGGCGTACGGACCTTCCAGGCCGAGGACGAGATCGCCGGCATCGGCGCGGCGCTGGGCGCGGCCTTCGGCGGCGCGCTCGGCGTGACGACCACTTCCGGCCCCGGCGTGGCGCTCAAGTCCGAGACGATCGGGCTGGCGGTCTCGCTGGAGCTGCCGCTGCTCATCGTGGACATCCAGCGCGGCGGCCCCTCCACCGGCCTGCCGACCAAGACCGAGCAGGCCGACCTGCTCCAGGCGATGTACGGGCGCAACGGCGAGGCGCCGGTGCCGATCGTGGCCCCGCGGACCCCGGCGGACTGCTTCGACGCCGCGCTCGACGCGGCCCGGATCGCGCTGACCTACCGGACCCCGGTGTTCCTGCTGTCCGACGGGTACCTCGCCAACGGCTCCGAGCCCTGGCGGATCCCGGACGTCGCGGACCTTCCGGACCTCAAGGTTGCGTTCGCCACCGCCGCGAACCACGAGCTCGCGGACGGCACCGAGGTCTTCTGGCCGTACAAGCGCGACCCGCAGACCCTGGCACGCCCCTGGGCGGTCCCGGGCACGCCGGGCCTGGAGCACCGCATCGGCGGCATCGAGAAGCAGGACGGCACGGGCAACATCTCCTACGACCCGGCCAACCACGACTTCATGGTCCGCACCCGCCAGGCCAAGATCGACGGCATCGAGGTGCCCGACGTGGACGTGGACGACCCGGACCAGGCCCGGACCCTCGTGCTCGGCTGGGGCTCGACGTACGGACCGATCACCGCGGCCGTACGCCGGCTGCGCCTCGACGGCGCAGCGATCGCGCAGGCGCACCTGCGTCACCTGAACCCCTTCCCGAGGAATCTCGGCGAGGTTCTGAAGCGTTACGACAAGGTAGTGGTGCCGGAGATGAACCTTGGGCAGCTGGCCACCCTGATCCGGGCGAAGTACCTGGTCGACGCACAGTCGTACAACCAGGTCAATGGAATGCCGTTCAAGGCCGAACAGCTCGCCACGGTCCTCAAGGAGGCCATCAATGACTGACCTCGCGAGTCTGCCCGGGGTGGAAGCCGAGCCCACGCTGCTGTCGCTGGTGCCGAAGGCCGCGGCCAAGCAGTCCATGAAGGACTTCAAGTCCGACCAGGAGGTCCGCTGGTGCCCGGGCTGCGGCGATTACGCCGTGCTCGCCGCCGTACAGGGCTTCATGCCCGAGCTGGGGCTGGCGAAGGAGAACATCGTCTTCGTCTCCGGCATCGGCTGCTCCTCGCGCTTCCCGTACTACATGAACACGTACGGCATGCACTCGATCCACGGGCGCGCCCCGGCCATCGCCACGGGCCTGGCCACCTCCCGGCGGGACCTGTCGGTCTGGGTGGTCACCGGGGACGGCGACGCGCTCTCCATCGGCGGAAACCACCTGATCCACGCCCTGCGCCGGAACGTCAACCTCAAGATCCTGCTGTTCAACAACCGGATCTACGGGCTGACCAAGGGGCAGTACTCCCCCACCTCCGAGGTCGGCAAGATCACCAAGTCGACGCCGATGGGCTCGCTCGACGCGCCCTTCAACCCGGTGTCGCTGGCGCTCGGCGCGGAGGCCTCCTTCGTGGCCCGCACGGTGGACTCGGACCGCAAGCACCTCACCGAGGTGCTGCGGCAGGCCGCCGACCACCAGGGCACGGCGCTGGTGGAGATCTACCAGAACTGCAACATCTTCAACGACGGGGCCTTCGAGGTCCTGAAGGACAACGACCTGGCGCAGGAGGCCGTGATCCGGCTGGAGCACGGGCAGCCGATCCGCTTCGGCGTGGACGGCGCCAAGGGCGTCGTGCGCAACCCGGACACGGGGGACCTGGAGGTCGTCGTGGTCACCCCGGAGAACGAGTCGCGGGTGCTGGTCCACGACGCCGCCGCGGCGAGTCCGACGACCGCGTTCGCGCTGTCCCGGCTGGCCGACCCCGACACCCTGCACCACACCCCCATCGGAGTGCTGCGCAGTGTGGAGCGGCCGGTCTACGACACGCTCATGGCCGAGCAGCTGGACAAGGCCGTGGACCGCAGCGGCAAGGGCGACCTCAGCACGCTGCTGACCGGGAACGACACCTGGACCGTCGTCGGCTGAGAGCCGCCCCGGGGAACTGCCCGAACAACTGCCCGAGGAATCGCCCGTCGAATCGCCCGAGGCCCGGATCTCGCGAGAGGTCCGGGCCTCGGCGCTCACACGAACGATGCGAACACTTTCAAAAAGTTAGCGCTTACCGTAGGGTGGTGGCATCCCACCAAGGAGAGCCATCATGAGCATCGTCGTCACCGCAGCCACCGGAGCCCTCGGCCGCCTCGTCGTCGAAGAGCTGCTGGAGCGCGTCCCCGCCGACCGCGTCGCCGTCGTCGTACGTGACGCCGACAAGGCCGCCGACCTCGCCGGACGCGGCATCGAGCTGCGCGTCGCCGACTACGGCGACCCCGCGAGCCTGGCCGGCGCCTTCCGGGCCGGCGACCGGGTGCTGCTGATCTCCGGCAACGAGATCGGGCGCCGCGTGGCCCAGCACACCGCCGTGATCGAGGCCGCGGTCGCCGCGGGCGTGGCGCAGCTCGCGTACACCGGGATCCTCGGCGGCCCCGAGGCCGACTTCGACCTGGCCGCGGAGCACCGGGCCACCGAGCAGGTGATCCTCGACTCCGGGCTCCCGTACACCTTCCTGCGCAACGGCTGGTACCACGAGAACTACACCCGCGACCTCGCCACCGTCCTGGAGCACGGTGCGGTCCTGGGCAGCGCGGGCGAGGGCCGGGTCGCCTCGGCGGCGCGCGCCGACTACGCGGCCGCCGCGGCCGTGGTGCTGACCGGCGAGGGGCACCTCGGCCGGGTGTACGAGCTCTCCGGGGACACCGCCTGGAGCCTGGCGGAGTACGCGGCCGAGGTCGCGGAGCAGTCGGGCAAGGAGGTGGCGTACACCGAGCTGCCCCCGCAGGCGCACCTGGAGGTGCTGACCGGCGCCGGGGTCCCCGAGGCCTTCGCGGCGATCATCGTGGACGTGGACGCGGCCATCGGGCGCGGCCGGCTGGGCTCCACCACCGGCGACCTGGCCCGCCTGATCGGGCGGCCGACGACCCCGGTGTCCCGGGCGATCACCACCGCACTCGGCGCCTCGTAGTCGATCACACGGCGGGCCCGGCCCCCACTCGATGTCATGAGTATCTCCTTGAGACAGTCATGACTTCCGACCCGTTCGGCGCTACCGTCGTCAGGTTGGCTCAAAGTCGTAGTGGAGGCCCGCGTGAAGGCAGAGAACGAGCAGCGCACGGGTTTGCTCTACGGATTGGGCGCATACGGGATCTGGGGGCTGGTCCCCCTGTTCTGGCCGCTACTCAGACCCTCCGGGGCCATCGAGATCCTCGCCCACCGCATGGTGTGGTCCGTGGTCGTGGTCGGCCTGGCGCTGCTCGCCCTGCGCCGCTGGAGCTGGATGGCGGAATTGCTGCGCCAGCCCCGCAAGCTCGCCCTGACCGCGCTCGCCTCCGTGCTGATCGCAGTGAACTGGGGCACGTACATCTGGGCCGTCAACAACGGCGCCGTCGTCGAGGCGAGCCTCGGCTACTTCATCACCCCCCTGGTCAGCATCGGTCTCGGCGTGCTCGTGTTCGGCGAGCGGCTGCGCCGCGTCCAGTGGGCGGCGGCGGGCATCGGCCTCGCCGCCGTACTGGTCCTGGCCATCGCGTACGGGCGCCCGCCGTGGCTCTCCCTGGTCCTGGCCGGCACCTTCGCGCTGTACGGGATGCTCAAGAAGAAGATCAACCTCGGCGGGCTGGAGTCCCTGACCGCCGAGACCGTGCTGCTGTTCCTGCCCGCCCTCGGCTATCTGGTGTGGCTGGCCGCACGCGGCGAGTCCACCTTCGCCTCGCAGGGCACCGGGCACTCCCTGCTGCTCGCCGCGACCGGCCTGATCACCGCCATCCCGCTGGTGCTCTTCGGGGCGGCCGCGATCCGGGTCCCGCTGTCCACGCTGGGGCTGCTGCAGTACATGGCCCCGATGTTCCAGTTCGGGCTCGGCGTCGTGTACTTCCACGAGGCCATGCCGCCCGCCCGCTGGGCCGGCTTCTCGCTGGTCTGGGCGGCGCTGGCGATCCTCACCTGGGAGGCGCTGCGCACGGCGCGGCGGTCCCGGGCCGTGCGGCCGGCCGCGGCGCCCGCCACGGCGGTGGCGCCGGCCCGCGAGCCCGCGTAACAGCGCACCTCTCGCACACACGATCCCCGCTATGCAACACCCGTAGCGGGGATCGTCCGTTTTCCGAACTCGCCTGACCGAAAAGCGGTCTTGACTGACAGTCATCTTTTCGTTGAACATCAGGCTCGCACTGACGCACGCATGCTCACCCGCCCTACCCCGCACGTTTCCGTTCACATCCCCAGTACGGAATCCCGGAGCCCCCACATGAGCCTGTCCGTCTCCCGGCGTCTCGCCGCCGTGGCCGCGATCGCGGTCACCGGCCTGTTCGCCGCGTCCTCTCCCGCCGCCCTCGCCGCCCCGGCGGCGGTCACCGCGGCGCCGACCCCTCCCGACATACCCGTCGCCAACGTCAAGGCGCACCTGGCACAGCTCCAGACCATCGCCACCAACAACGGCGGCAACCGCGCCCACGGCAAGCCCGGCTACAAGGCCTCGATCGACTACGTGAAGGCCAAGCTGGACGCGGCCGGCTTCACGACCACGCTGCAGACCTTCACCTCCAGCGGCGCGACCGGCTACAACCTGATCGCCGACTGGCCCGGCGGCGACCCGAACTCGGTCCTGATGACCGGCGCGCACCTGGACTCGGTGAACGCGGGCCCGGGCATCAACGACAACGGCTCCGGCTCGGCCGGCATCCTGGAGACCGCGCTGGCCGTCTCCCGATCGGGCCTGCAGCCCACCAAACACCTGCGCTTCGGCTGGTGGGGCGCCGAGGAACTCGGCATGGTCGGGTCGAAGTACTACATCAACAACCTGCCGGCCGCCGAGAAGGCGAAGATCTCCGGCTACCTGAACTTCGACATGATCGGCTCGCCGAACCCGGGCTACTTCGTCTACGACGACGACCCGACCATCGAGCAGACCTTCAAGACGTTCTTCGCGGGGATCAGCGTCCCGACGGAGATCGAGACCGAGGGTGACGGCCGCTCCGACCACGCCCCGTTCAAGAACGCGGGCATCCCGGTGGGCGGACTGTTCTCCGGCGCCGACTACACCAAGACGGCGGCCCAGGCCCAGAAGTGGGGCGGCACCTCCGGCCAGGCGTTCGACCGCTGCTACCACGCCTCCTGCGACACCTCGGCGAACATCAACGACACCGCCCTGGACCGCAATTCCGACGCCATCGCGTACTCGATCTGGACCCTGGGCGCGGCCACCACGGTGCCGCCCGGCCCGTCCTTCGAGAACACGGCGGACGTCAGCATCCCGGACTCCCCCGCCGCCGCGGTGACCTCGCCGATCACGGCCTCCGGCGTCACGGGCAACGCCCCGGCCACCACCAAGGTCGACGTGAACATCGTCCACACCTACCGCGGCGACCTGGTCATCGACCTGATCGCCCCGGACGGCACGGCGTACCGGCTGAAGAACTCCAGCTCGGACTCCGCGGACAACCTGGTGACCACGTACACGGTCAACGCGTCGAGCGAGGTCGCCAACGGCGTCTGGAAGCTCCAGGTCAAGGACGTGGCCGCACAGGACGTCGGCTACATCAACAGCTGGAAGATCACCTTCTAGGACGGCGGCGCGGGCGAGAGCGGCGAGGCGTGCTGCGGGTCCCGCATACGGGCCCGCAGCTCCTCGGCGACCGCCGCGACATCGGCCCGTCCCAGCTTCGCCGCCTCCACCAGGTCGCCGAGCTCCTCCGGCGTGGGCAGCTGTTCCGCCCCGGCGACGCGCAGGTACGAGCGGGTCGCGGCGGCCGCGTAGAACTCGTTCATCGGGGACTCCAGCGCCGGGCACACCGCGAGCGTGTGCAAAAACGCGGCGGCCCGCCACGCGGTGTCCGGGGCGGGCTGTTCGGGCACCAGGACGAGGTCGTTCTGGTGCCGGGCGACGGCGGCGGCCACCCCGGAGGGGTCCCACACGGCGGGATCCGACGGCAGATGGTGGGCCAGAGCGGTCCAGGCCCACTCCATGGTGATCTTCAATTCCCGAACCGCTCCTGGAAGTAGCCCCAGTGGTCGGCGAATTCGTCGATGCCGGACAGGAAGCTCTTCCGGTCCTCGTCCAGTTCGCGTTCCGTGACTTCGGTGATCAGCGCGGTGACCGTCGTCCCCAGCGCCGCCGCACGCGCCTTCAGGCGTTCGTGGAACTCTTCGTCCAGGCGGATGGTGACGTGTCTCGACATGCTTTTCACGGTACAGCGGGGCCGCTGTACGCAGGAGGGGAACGGCGCAAGGGTGGGCAGGGACACAGTCCCCGCCCACCCTTTCGACCTTCGCGTCGCCCGTCGGCGTTACTTGTTGGCGTCGGCCGCCTTCACCAGCGCGTCCTTGGTGACCGCGCCGACGTAGACCTTGCCGTCGTCCGTGATCAGGGCGTTGACCAGGCGGGTCTTGAAGACCCGGCCCTCGCCGAACTTCCCGGAGACCTTGTCCCCGAGGGCGTCGAGGAACTGCTTGGCCTCCTTCGGGGCGTCCTTGTCGTTCTCGAGGTCCTTGAGGTTCTTCTGCGCGCCGGTCTCGATCCGGGCGATGCTCGCCCAGCCCTCGCCGAGCACCTTCGTCTCGCCCTTGCCGCCCGCGCCGCCGGTCAGGCCGCTCAGGCCCGGGATCGAGTCCAGGGCACCCAGGCCGTGGTCCCCCTTGCCGTGGCCGCCCGCGCCGCCCTCGTTGACCTTGGCCCCCTTGGGCGGGGTGAAGGCGAAGGAGTCGGCGGCCGGCTTGGCGAAGTCCACCTTCGTGAAGCCGGCGTCCACGATCGGCTTGCCGCCCTCGGTGGACAGCAGCTGCACGCGCAGCGGCACTCCGTTCTTGGCGTCGACGGCGATCTTGACCGAGGAGACCGTCGAGCCGCTCGCCTTCGGCTTCAGCACGAGCTGGTAGGCGTCCCGCCCGGCCACCTGCGCGGTGTCGCCGACGCTGATCTCGGTGGTGGGCCCGGCGGCCTTCAGGACCTCCTGGGCCATCTCCTGGGGCGAGGTGGCGAGCCGGTCGGCCGTCTTGTGCTCGTCGCCGCCCTTGCCGCCCTTGCCGTCCTTGGCGCCGCCCGCGTTCTTCTCGTGGAAGACCTCGTTCGACTTGGAGTCGTATCCCCAGACGTCGTCGCCGTTGTGGATGAGGCTGTACTCGTCCTTGCCGTCCAGGAACGTGAGCTTCTGACGGTCCGGACCGTCGGCGGCCACCCGGAAGGTGTGCGTGCCGTTCGCCAGCTGCGCGATCTTGTCCTCCGGGTCGGCCGAGCCCCCGGCGATGCCCGAGCCGCCGAGCAGGCCGGTCGCCAGTTTCGGCAGGCCCAGGTCGGTGCTGATCCTGGCGCTGCCGGACAGCTGCTGGACTTCGGAGGCGGCGACCTTCTCGATGAGCTGCTGGGCCGTCACCGACGGCAGGTCCGGGCCCCCGGTGTTCGCGAAGGCGGGAACCATCGCGATGGCTCCTGCGGCTACGCCGAACACCGCGACCGGTACGGCGTACCGTGCGGCCTTGCGGGAAGTCTTCGCGTTCGCTGCCATGTCAGTGCCCTGCCCTCTGTGTCCACGGTGGCGTCCCGGGTGTCGCGCCACACTCACTCGATCCGGTGGGGTTGATGACTCCATCTGACCAAATCGGGGACTTCGGGGCGTCACTCCCCGGCATCAACTGTGTGTACGACCGTGGGATGACATGGAAAGGGCCCTTCTCCCCCGACCCGTAGGGGTCACCGGGGCGGAAGGGCCCGTTCCGCTGCCAGAGGTCCTATCCGGCGCGGTGCACCACCGCGTCGCACAGCTCTTCCAGGGCCGACTTCGCGAAGCACTCCGGCAGCGGTGCCAGCGTGGCCCGCGCCTCCTGCGCGTAGCGGATGGTGTCCTGGCGGGCCTGCTCCAGCGCGGGGTGCACCCGCAGCCGCGACAGCACCTCGGCGTGCCGGACGTCGTCCGTGAGGTCGCCGTCCAGGAGCCGTACGAGGTCCAGGTCGTCCGGGTTGCCGTCGCGGGCCGCCATCTCGCGCAGCCGCAGTACCGGCAGCGTGGGGATGCCCTCGCGCAGGTCGGTGCCCGGGGTCTTGCCGGACTCGTGCGAGCCGGAAGCGATGTCGAGGACGTCGTCGGCCAGCTGGAAGGCGAGGCCGAGGCGCTCCCCGTACTGGGTGAGGACGTCCACGACCATCTCGTCGGCGCCGGACATCAGCGCGCCGAAGCGGCAGGAGACGGCGACCAGCGAACTGGTCTTGCCGGCCATGACGTCCAGGTAGTGCGCGACGGGGTCGCGGCCGTCGCGCGGACCGGCCGTCTCCAGGATCTGGCCCGTCACCAGCCGCTCGAAGGCCTCGGCCTGGATGCGGACGGCCTCGGGCCCGAGGTCCGCCAGGATGTGCGAGGCACGGGCGAACAGGAAGTCACCCGTCAGGACGGCCACGGAGTTGCCCCAACGGGCGTTCGCGCTGTCCACGCCGCGGCGCACGTCCGCCTCGTCCATGACGTCGTCGTGGTAGAGCGTCGCCAGGTGCGTGAGCTCCACGACGACGGCGGAGGGGACGATCCCGGGCGCGTAGGGATCGCCGAATCGGGAGGCGAGCATCACCAGGAGCGGCCGGAACCGCTTGCCTCCGGCGCGCACCAGGTGCTGTGCGGCCTCGGTGATGAAGGGGACTTCGCTCTTGGTGGCTTCCAGCAGACCCGCCTCGACGGCGGCCAGTCCGGCCTGGACATCGGTCTCAAGAGCCTGGTCCCGCACGCTCAGTCCGAACGGCCCGACGACGGTCACGAGGGGTACTCCTGTCTGCTGACGATCACGTTGACGATCACATGGATTGTCGATGTGTCGCTGCCATCACTCAAGCCAGCGTATCCGGTCTGTTTTCGATCACCCAGAGCGCCTGCCCGGTCGCCGCACACGCACTGACCGTTCCGTACCGGTATGTTCGTGAGGAGCCGAAACAACCGGAGAGTACGTTTTGTCCAGAATGACGACCGCCGTAGGAGAACCTGGCGATCCGGAGGCGGACCAGCCGCCGGCCCGCGACGACCACGCCTTCCTCGGGCACCCCAGGGGCCTCGCCACCCTGTCGGGGCTGGAGGTCTGGGAGCGCTTCTCGTTCCTGGGCATGCAGGCCATCCTCGTCCTCTACTTCGCGGACACGGTGGCCAATGGCGGCCTGGGGATGGACCCGGGCACCGCGGCCTCCGTCTCGGCGGCATACGGGACCATGGTCTACCTCGTCTCCGTCGCCGGCGGGTGGCTCGCCGACCGGATCCTCGGTTCGTACCGCGCCGTCCTGTGGGGCGGCATCCTGATCGCCTGCGGACACTACGCCATGGCCGTGCCCACCGCCGCCATGACCTGGGCGGGCCTCGGCCTGATCAGCGCGGGCACCGGCCTGCTCAAGCCGAACGTGGCCAGCATGGTCGGCAAGCTGTACCGGACGGACGACGAACGGCGCGACGCCGGCTTCGCGCTCTACTACATGGCCATCAACATCGGCGCCTTCGCCGGACCGCTGGTCACCGGCTGGCTCGGCGAGCACGAGGGCTGGCACTGGGGCTTCTCCGCCGCCGCCATCGGCATGACCGCGGGCCTGATCCAGTACGTCGTCGGGCGCCGCCACCTGGCCGGACGCAAGCACTCCGCCGAGTTCGCGCTCGCGCCCGACGCGATGCGCGCCGCCGTCTGGAAGATCGCCGGCGGGTTCCTCGCCGTCGCCGCGCTCGCCACCCTGCTGGCGGGCCTCGGCTGGCTGACCATGGGCCGCTTCGTGGACCTGCTCACCCTGATCGCGGTGATCGCCCCGGTCGTCTACTTCGCCGTCATGTTCCGCAGCTCCCAGGTCAGCGCCGAGGAGCGCGGGCGGCTGCGCCCGTACGTCGTCCTCTTCCTGGCCTCGGTCGCCTTCAACTTCATCCTCTTCCAGGCGTACTCGACGATGATGCTGCTCGCGTCGACGAACGCCCGGACCGAGATCCTGGGCTTCCACTTCCCGGTCGGCTGGTACGCCTCGGCGCTCGGCGCCTTCGAGGTGGCGCTCGCGCCGGTCGTGGCCGCGCTCTGGGTCCGGATGGGCCGCCGCCAGCCGCACGTCTCGAACAAGATCGCCATCGGTGTGGTCCTGGGCGGCCTGTCCTTCCTGCTCATGGTCATCCCGACCTCGGGCCACGGCGGGGACACCTACCAGATGGCCGCCTGGTGGATCGTCGGCTCGTACCTGCTGCTCGGACTGGGCGACGTCCTGCTGCAGACCTCCGGCATGTCGGCCACCACCAAACTCGCCCCCAAGGCCTACAGCAGCCAGACCATGGCCCTGTGGTTCCTGTCCCTGGCGCTCGCCAACGGCATCCAGGCGCAGGTCGTCAAGCTCTACGGCGAGGTCTCCAACCCCGTCTACTTCGGCGTCAACGGCTCCATCGCGGTCGTGGTCGGCCTGGCCGTGATGGCCCTGGCACCCTGGCTGCGGCGCACGATGCACCCCGTCCACTGAGGCTGCGGCCGAGGCGATTGGTGGCTGAACACCGATGATCATCCGTACCGACTTCCCGTACGAGACCACCCACGAGGACGTCCGGATCCGGCTCCGCGACGGGGTCGAGCTGTACGCCCGGATCTGGCGCCCGGTGACGGCCGAACCCGTTCCGGCGCTGCTGGAGTACCTCCCGTACCGACTCACCGACTGGACCGCGCCGCGGGACTGGCAGCGCCACCCCTGGTACGCGGGGCACGGCTACGCCTCGGTACGGGTCGACGTGCGCGGCCACGGCTGCAGCGGCGGGCTCCCGGGCGACGAGTACGACGCGCAGGAGCTCGCCGACGGGGTCGCGGTGGTGGAGTGGCTGGCGGCCCAGCCCTGGTGCACGGGCTCGGTGGGGATGTTCGGGATCTCGTGGGGCGGCTTCAACAGCCTCCAGATCGCGGCGCTCGCCCCCGAGCCGCTCAAGGCCGTGGTCACCGTCTGCTCCACGGACGACCGGTACGACAACGACGTGCACTACATGGGCGGCTCGGTGCTGGCCGTGGACATGCACGCGTGGGCCGCGACCATGCTCGCCTTCGCCGCGCGCCCGCCGGACCCGCTGTTCGTGGGCGACGGCTGGCGGGCGCAGTGGCTGGACCGGCTGGAATCGCTCGAACCCCTCGTCCACACCTGGCTCTCGCACCAGACGCGCGACGGCTACTGGCGCCACGGCAGCGTCTGCGAGGACTACACCGCGATCGGCGCGGCGGTCCTCGCGGTGGGCGGCTGGCACGACCCGTACCGCGACACCGTGCTGCGGCTCGTCGAGCACCTGCCTGCCGGGCGGGTACGGGGGCTGATCGGGCCGTGGTCGCACCAGTACCCGGACCGCGGGCTGCCGCCGGGCCCGGCGATCGGCTTCCTCCAGGAGACGCTGCGCTGGTGGGACCACTGGCTCAAGGGCGCCGACAACGGGGTGATGGACGAGCCGCTGCTGCGCTCCTGGATCAGCGAGTCCCATCCGCCGGCGACGGTGTACCCGGAGCTCGCGGGCCGCTGGGTGGGTGACACGGCGTGGCCGTCGCCGGCCGTGGAGGCGGTCTCCTACGCCCTCCAGGGCGCGCCGGTGGTCGTGGCGTCCCCGCAGCACACGGGGCTGGACGCGGGCCGGTTCTTCCCCTTCGGCAACGACGCGGACCTGCCGCCGGACCAGCGGGAGGAGGACGCGAAGTCGGCGTGCTTCGAGTTCCCCGTCGGGGGCGGGCCGGGCGCGGCGCCGGTGGAGATCCTCGGCCGGCCGCGGGTCACCGTACGGATCCGGCTGGACGTCCCGTACGGCCAGGTGGTGGCGCGGCTGTGCGACGTGGCGCCCGACGGGTCCTCGACGCTGGTCACGCGGGGCGCGCTGAACCTCTCCGCCCGGCAAGGGCGGGACAAGGCGGTGCCGTGGCAGACGGGCGCGTACGAGGACGTGACCTTCGAACTGAACGGCATCGGTCACGCGTTCGCGCCGGGGCACCGGATCCGGCTGGCCCTCTCCTCGGCCTACTGGCCGTGGATCTGGCCGCGGGCCGGGTCCGAGGCGGGCTGGACCCTGGAGCCGGCGGGCAGCTCGCTGGAGCTCCCGGTACGGGATGCGGGCTCGCCCGCGGCGTACGGGGAGGAGGTCCTCTTCGAGGCACCGGAGCAGTCGGAGCCGCTGGGGGTGGTCTACCCGGCGACGCTGGACGAGCCGCGGCCGGAGCGGCTGGTCGTACGGGACGTGGCGCGCGGGAGCTGGCGGCTGGAGGTGGACCCGCGGTACGGGGGCACCCGGGTGTACCCGGACGGGCTCGAGTACAGCGAGGACGCGGAGGAGGTCTACGAGATCCAGGAGGCCGACCCGCTGTCGGCCCGGACCCGGTCGGACTGGCGGATCCGGCTGCACCGGCCGGAGCTGGGCTGGGACGTGCGGGTCGAGACGCGGTCGGAGATCCGTTGCGACGAGGGCGGCTTCGTCACGTCGAACGAGGTGGTGTGCCGGGAGGGTGACGAGGTGGTCTTCCACCGCACGTGGGAGCGCCGCCTGCCGCGCGCGGCGGGCTGAGCCGGGGTTCGCGGCGCGGCCCCACTGCCGGGGCTCCGTCCCAGGCCCCGGGGGCGGAGCCCCCGCGAGCCCGCGCCGCTACGCGAACAGCCGCTCCAGCACCACCGCGATGCCGTCGGCTTCGTTCGACAGCGTGACCTCGTCCGCGACGGCGACCAGCTCGCGGTGCGCGTTGGCCATGGCCACCCCGTGCGCGGCCCACGCGAACATCGGGATGTCGTTCGGCATGTCCCCGAAGGCGATGGTCGAGGAGGCGGCCACCCCGAGAACGTCCGCGGCCCGCGCGAGCCCGCTCGCCTTGTCGATGCCCGGTGGCTGGAGTTCCACCGTGTGCTCCCCCGCCATCGTGACGTTCACCAGGTCACCGACGACCGACCGGGCGACCCGGGTCAGTTCGTCGTCGTCCAGTTCGGGGTGCTGGAGCAGGACCTTGTTGATCGGCGCCGCCCACAGGTCGGCCCGCCGCCGCACCCGGACCGTCGGCAGGTGCGGGTGCCACATCCGGTAGCCCGGCCCCATCAGCATCTCCGCGTCCACGCCCTCCTGGTTCACCGCCGCGTAGACCTCGCCGATCTCCGCCTCGATCTTCCCCAGCGCGACGTCCGCCAGCTCCCGGTCCAGGGACACGGAGTGCAGCAGGCGCCTGCGCGCCGTGTCGTACACCTGCGCGCCCTGTCCGCACACCGCGAGCCCGGTGTAGCCGAGGCCGTCGAGGACGTGGCGGACCTGCGGGACCGGGCGGCCGGTGACGATGATGTGCCGGGCGCCGGCCGCGCGGGCCGTCGCGAGCGCCGTGTGGGAGCGGGCCGAGACGGTGTCTCCGGCGCGCAGCAGAGTCCCGTCCAGGTCAGTGGCGATCAAGTCATAGGGGAGGGCGGAAGTCACGGCGTCAAGGATACGGACCCTCTTGGACAAGTCCTACAAATATGGCCCGAATCCGGCCTCACGCATGCCTCACCCACCACTTGATGCACTCCTGGATCTGAAGCCGACCATAGGACCCCGCCTCGCCGGCCCATGCCAAAAGATCAGATATGACCGGAACTGGGCATATCTGGCCGGGCGCGACCTCACGGGTGTGTTTCATCTCCGCCCGGGGGCCCGCGCTTTCGCCGGGGAACCTGGGTAGCGTGTGCCGCACCGTGTCTTCCGGGCCACCCCCGGACCGCATCGAAAGCGAGGCCGCACCCCATGCCCCAGCAGAGCCCCCTCGATGTACCCGAGGGCGACCCGTTCGGGCCGCACAACCTCCCATACGGCGTCTTCTCCACCAGCGGGGACGGCCGCCGCCGGATCGGTGTACGGATCGGCGGACACGTGCTCGACGCCGGTGCGACCGCGGCCGCGCTCGGTTCCCCGTACGCCGCGCTGCTCGGCCACGGCTCCCTCAACCCGCTGCTCGCCGCCGGCCGCACCGCCTGGCGCGACGTGCGCCGCGCGCTGACCGCCTGGGTCACCGACCCCGGCCACCGGCCCGCCGTGGAGCCGCACCTGCTGCCGCTGGACGAGGTCGAGCTGCACCTGCCGTACGAGGTCGCCGACTACGTCGACTTCTACGCGAGCGAGAACCACGCCACCAACGTCGGCCGGATCTTCCGCCCGGACGGCGACGCGCTGACGCCCAACTGGAAGCACCTGCCGATCGGTTACCACGGCCGCGCCGGCACGATCGTGGTCTCGGGCACCGACGTCGTACGCCCCTCCGGGCAGCGCAAGGCCCCCACCGACCCGGCGCCCGTCTTCGGCCCGTCGGTCAAGCTCGATATCGAGGCCGAGGTCGGCTTCGTCGTCGGCGCCCCCTCCGAGCTGGGCCGCCCGGTGGCGCTGGGCGATTTCGAGGACCACGTCTTCGGCCTGTTCCTGCTCAACGACTGGTCCGCGCGCGACATCCAGGCCTGGGAGTACGTGCCGCTGGGCCCCTTCCTCGGCAAGTCCTTCGCCACCTCCGTCTCCGCCTGGGTCACCCCGCTGGAGGCCCTGGACGCCGCCCGGGTCGCCCCGCCGGCCCGCGACTTCCCGCTCCTGCCGTACCTGGACGACGCGGACGCCGACCGCCCCGGCGGCTTCGACCTGCGCATCACCGTCTCGATCAACGGGCAGGAGGTGGCCCGGCCGCCGTTCGCGTCGATGTACTGGACCGCCGCCCAGCAGCTGGCGCACATGACCGTCAACGGCGCCTCCCTGCGCACCGGCGACGTCTACGGCTCCGGCACCGTCAGCGGCCCGGACGCCGACCAGCGCGGCTCGCTGCTGGAGCTCACCTGGAACGGCCGCGACGCCATCGAACTCGCCGACGGCAAGCGCACCTTCCTGGAGGACGGGGACACCGTCACCCTGACCGCCTGGGCCCCGGGCGCCGCGGGCACCCGCGTCGGCCTCGGCGAGGTCACCGGCCGCATCGTGGGCACCCGCTAGTCCGCCCTTCGGGACAGCCGGTCCCGGCGGGGTGGCGGATCTTGCCACCACCCCGCCGAAACCGCAGGTCAAAGCCCTGCGACTGAGCCACCCGGTGGCGCAACACTGCGGCAACACCACCGGCGCCGCCCCCTCGGTATGTTCCGTGCCATGCCAGCCGAACGCACCGCCACGCACACCGTCCCGGTCGCCGCCGCGCGCCGGCGGCGGCTGCGCGCGGACCAGGCACGGCAGCTCGCCGACCTGCTGCGCCACCAGATCCTGGCGGGCGCCTACCCCGGCGGGGTCCTGCCCCTGGAAGACACCCTCGCCGCCGACTACGGCGCCGGCCGCAACACCGTCCGCCAGGCCCTCGACCTGCTGCGCGGCGAGCGGCTCGTCGAACGCCGGCCGGGCGTCGGCACCGTCGTCGTCTGCGAGAAGTACCCGCACGGCCTGGACCGCCTCCAGGGCCTGGCCGAAACCCTCCACGAGCACGGCCGGGTGACCAACGAGGTCCGCACGGTCGGCCCCGTCCGCGCACCGGCCCCGGTAGCGGCCCGGCTGCGCCTGCCCGAGCACGCCGACGTGCTCTACATCGAACGGCTGCGCCGCCTGGGCGGCCTGCCGCTCTCGCTCGACCTCACCTACGTCCCCCTGGACATCGGCGCCGAGCTGCTCGGCTGCGACCTGGAGAACACCGACGTCTTTCGGCTGCTGGAGTCCCTGACCGGGCAGCCCCTCGGCCACGCCGAGATCACCCTCGAAGCCGTCAACGCCGACGCGCACTCCGCCGCCGTCCTGCAGGCCCCGCGCGGGGCCGCCGTACTGATGCTGGAGCGCCTCACCCACCTGGGCGACGGCCGGCCCGTGGACCTGGAGTTCATCCGCTTCCGCGGCGACCGGATCACCATGAGCGGCCTGCTGCGCCGCTCCCTCTGAGCCCCTGCTCACCCCCTTTCCTGGAGACAGCCATGCCTGTGGTCCCCCAGCGCGGCGACGTGCCCGTGACCATCGACGAGTCCCTGTGCATCGAGGGCTGCACCCTCTGCGTCGACATGTGTCCGCTCGACTCGCTCGCGATCCGCGAGGACAACGGCAAGGCGTACATGCACGTTGACGAGTGCTGGTACTGCGGCCCGTGCGCCGCCCGCTGTCCCACCGGCGCGGTGACCGTCAACATGCCCTACCTGCTCCGGTGAAAGGCCCGAACCCCATGCGTACGCGTACCAAGGCAGTCGCACCCGCCCTCGCCCTGCTCCTCGCCCCGCTGGCCACCGCGTGTGGCGGCGACGCGTCCGGGGCCTCGGGGCCCAGGACGGTCACCGTGACCGTCGGCTACCAGTCCAAGACCATCAACACCGTCACCGCGGGCACCCTGCTGCGCTCCCTCGGATACTTCGAACAGGAGCTCGCGGCGCGCGGCAAGCAGGACGGGATCACCTACAAGGTCGACTGGCAGGACTACGCCACCGGCGCCCCGATCACCGCCCAGATGACCGCCGGGAAAGTGGACATCGGTTCGATGGGCGACTTCCCGCTGCTGATCAACGCGGCGCGAGGCAAGGAACTGAAACAGCCCACCCGCCTGGTCGCCGTGACCGGCTACAACCTGCGCGGCGGCCTCAACACCGTGGTCACCGCACCCGGCTCGAAGCTGGAGTCCCTCGCCGACCTGCGCGGCAAGAAGGTCTCCACCTCGGTCGGCTCCGCCGCGGACGGCACCCTCGTACGGGCCCTGCAGCGCGCCGGCATCGACCCCGGGTCAGGCATCCAGAAGCTCAACCAGCAGCCCAGCGTCGGCGCTTCGGCACTCCAGGCGGGCAGCGCCGACGCGCTGTCGCAGTTCGTGGCGTGGCCGGGCCAACTCGCCTACGAGGGACGGGCCAAGGCCCTGTACGACGGCGCCGAGCTGAACCTGCCGACCTTCCACGGGGTCACGGTGCGGGAGAAGTTCGGGCGCGAGCGGCCGGGCGTACTGGAGGACTTCCTGCGGGCGCAGCGCAAGGCGACCGACCACCTGCGCACCGAGCCGGTCGCCGCGGCCGAGTCCGTCGCCAAGGAGACGGGGCTGCCGCCCGAGGTGGTGTACCTGTACAACGGCGCGAACGGCATCGCGACCTTCGACCCGGCGCTGCGGCCCGAGCTGATCGACGCGCTGAAACAGGACGTACCGGTGCTGAAGGACGCGAAGCTCGTCGGGGACATGGACGTGGACGCCTTCGTGGACCCCGAGCCCCTGAAGCGGGCGACGGCCGGCGGCCCCGAGTACCCGAAGGCCGCCGCGCCCCGCGCCGAGTTGTGGCTGCGCGGCCAGAGCCGCACGCAGAGCTTCGACTCCCCGCGCGAGCTCCTCAAGGCCGCCCGGGGCGCGGACGTCCGCGCCGCCTACGTGCCGGACGCGGTGACCGGGACCCTCTGGTTCGCGGACAAGGCCGTCTGGGTGGCCGAGGGCGCCGAGCTGCGCGCCTTCGTCACCCCCGCGGGCGCCACGGCGTACGTCGGGCAGCACCAGGGCGGCGGGGCGCGCATCGTGAGCTTCGCCGAGGCCGGAGCGCTGGTGCCGTGACGGCCGGCCGCTGGCTGCTGCGGGCGGCTTCGCTCGGCGCGGCGCTCCTGCTGTGGCAGGCGCTGACCTCGCTGGACGTGAACCTGTGGCTGCGCTTCGAGCAGTTTCCGACGGTGGGCGAGGTGGCGGCGGAGTTCGCCGAACGGGCCGGCACCGGGCCCTATTGGCAGGACCTGGCCTTCAGCCTGCGCCGGATCGTGGCGGGCTTCGCGCTCGCCGCCGTCCTCGGCGTGGCCGTGGGCACGACGGTGGCCCGGTCACGGATCGCGGACGATCTGCTGGGCCCGCTGCTGGAGGTGCTGCGTCCGATCCCGGCCATCGCGCTGGTCCCGGTCGCGATCCTGCTGTTCCCGTCCAACGAGCAGGGGATCGTGTTCATCACCTGCACCGCCGCCTTCTTCCCGGTGCTGGTCTCGACGCGGCACGCGGTGCGGGCGCTGACGCCGGTGTGGGAGGAGGCGGTCCTGACGATGGGCGGCGGGCGGACGCGGATCCTGTTCTCCGTGATCCTGCCCGGGGCCCTGCCCGGCATCTTCGGGGGTCTGTCCGTCGGCATCGGGGTGGCCTGGATCTGCGTGATCTCGGCCGAGATGATCTCCGGCGAGTACGGGGTCGGCTACCGGACCTGGCAGGACTACACGGTGGTCGACTACCCCGCCGTCTTCGTCGGCATGGCCACCATCGGCGCACTGGGCTGGCTGACGTCCACCGCTGTGGAGCGCGCGGGCCGCCGCCTGACGCGCTGGCTCCCGTCCCGCGGCGCCGCGGCCCCGCCGGCCCGGCCGGTGCGCGGC
>NZ_JBHWVM010000098.1:0-25610 GCF_042736805.1 Streptomyces sp. NPDC060031 | reverse complement strand
CAGGGAGCGTTCACCAACAGCCGATGCACGCGGGCACACCACGACGGCGCACTTCTCAGCCAAGATCCGGTACACCACTCCACGGGACACCATCGAGGTACGGGTGAGCGATCTGTACGCGATGAACTGGAAGGCGGTCGTGGACGCCGCGGACTACGGCCCCGACGCCTCAAGTCCGCTGAAGGTCGCCCGGGACTCGGGCCGGGCCTTCGACGCCGGGACGCTCACCCCGGACGTCCGCGCCGAGCAGGAGAAGCTGCTGTGGGCCGACACGATCATCTTCCAGTTCCCGCTGTGGTGGTACACGATGCCCGCGATCCTCAAAGGCTGGGTAGACCGGGTGTTCACCTACCACTTCGCGTACGGCGTCGGCGAGCACAGCGCCACCAAGTACGGCGAGCGCTTCGGCGAAGGCACCCTCGCGGGCAGAAAGGCACTGCTGTCGGTGACCGCCGGCGGCCCGGAGTCGCATTACGCCGCTCGCGGGATCAACGGCCCCATCGACGATCTGCTGTTCCCGATCCACCACGGCATCCTCTACTACCCGGGCATCGAGGTGCTGCCGCCGTTCGTGCTGTACGGCACCGACCGGATGACCGGCGAGGACTACCCGGACGTCGCAAAGGCCTGGGAGCAGCGCCTGCTCACCCTGGAGTCGACCGAGCCGATCGCGTTCCGGCGGCAGAACTTCGGTGACTACGAGATCCCCTCGCTGCACCTGAAGGAGGGACTGGAGCCCGCGGACCGCACGGGTTTCGGGCTGCACGTGCGCGGCTGACAGCCGGCGATGGCCAGGCGCGAATGTGCCGAGCGGTACGGCTTCGGTGCGGAACGTGCGCCGCCTCGTCCACCTGACCTGACCTGACCGAACGGTTCGGGCCGTGGAAGACGGTCCGGCGACGCCCGCAGGGCTGCGGAGGGAGCCCGGCCGCGGTGGGGCGGGGTGCGGAGTTCGCCCCCGCCCCCGCCCCCGTAGCCGGGGCGCAGCGTACCTGCTCAGGCTGCGTCGTCGTCCAGTCTCGTGAGGACGGCACGCAGCGCCCGGGCGCGGCCGCTGTTCTCTGGGACCCGTGAAATACACGAGCGGAGACGGCGGACCGACGCCAGCCGGACCTGGCCTGCACCGATGGAGTCGATCACCGCGCCGACCGCGTGGAAGGCCCCGTACTGGTTGAAGGGCATGTTCTCCTCGACGGCCGCCTCCACCAGTGCCGTGAGGTACTGCGGCCCCGGCGTCGCGTACAGGCGCGCGTATGCGGTCAGGCGCGTCCTGCCGTCGTCCGAGGCGAGCGCTGCACTCAGGTCCATATCGGCCAGCTGCGGGGTGACCCTCACCAGCTCGGCGAAGATCTGCTCCTGACGGTAGGTCCGCCCGGGACTGGAGGGTTCGCTCCGCTGGGCCACCACCATCGCCGCAGGGCCCGCCGCCGAGGCCAAGTCCGCAGCGGAGGACGCACCGGCTGTGCCTCGGGAGCGCGAGGCCCTGCTGGCCTGGTCGGCCGCATCGACGCAGGAGCTACTGGACGCGCTGCGGGAGGCCGGCCCGGATCGCGGCTGCTGGACGTGGTGGGGTACGTCGCAGTCGCCGCAGACCTGCGGTGCCGTCGCCCGGCACCAGCTCCAAGAGATCGCGGTGCACACCTACGACGCCCAGGTCACCGTGGGTGCCCCGCAGCCGCTGCCGGCCGAGGTGGCGGGCGACGGTGTCGACGAGTTCCTGTCCACCTGCTGCGCAACTCCGAGCGCCTGGCCGCACGAGGCCGGGGCCGTCGACTTCCACGCCACCGAGGGCCGCTCCTGGCGCCTCTCGCTCGACGCCGACGGTGCACGTCCCGTCCGTCTCCCCACGCCCGGCACCACGCCCGCCACCGCCACCGCTGCTGGCCAGGACCCGGACGCGCCCGTCGCCTCCGCCCGGGGCACGGCCAATGAGCTGGTCCTCGTCATGTACGGCCGAATCCCCACTGGGCTCCTTGCAACTCGACGGCGACCGACGTCAGTTCGAGCTGCTCCAGACCTGGGACCCGGAGGCGTAGGACGCCGTTCTCCTGCTCCTGGCCGGCCGCGCCCTGCCTGCCGGCTGACTGCGATTTTCGGGCGGCCGTCTGGGGCACCGGCTCAGCGCAGCGGTCGGGACGGCGGGGCCATCGCCCACCGGATCGTGCGCGTCAGGGCGTGCCCGGACAGGCGTACGCAGGTTGCCCCGGGGCCCGTCGCGGGGCGCAGACCGAGAAGGGCCGGAGCCCACGGGGGCAGCAGGTTGACCGCGTTCGCGGCGAGCAGCGCGTACGGGGCGCGGGCGGGCCAGGGCAGCGGCGGGTGGCGGAGGATGAAACGGGCCGCGTCGAGGGCCTCGGGCGTGGCCCGCAGCTCCGGCCGGTACCGCGTCAGCAGGGCTGTCAGCGCGGCCCGGTCGCGGGGCGGGTCCACCACGCCGAGGGCCGTCGCCACGCGCGCGGTGTCCGCGACGTAGGCGTCACAGCCCGCCGCGTCCAAGGGCTGCGCGCCGAAGCGCTGGTGCGCCCGCAGAAAGCTGTCGACCTCGGCCGCGTGCACCCAGCCCAGTAGGTGGGGATCGGCAGCGCGGTACGGCTCGCCGGCCGCGGTGGTGCCCCGTATCCGTTCGTGGACCGCCCGAACCCGCTCGACGGCGTCCTGCGCGTCCTGTGCGGTGCCGTAGGTGGTGACGGCCAGGAAGGTGCTGGTGCGTTGAAGCCTGCCCCACGGGTCGCCACGGAAGCCGGAGTGTGCCGCGACGGCGGCCATGGCGAGCGGGTGCAGGGACTGGAGCAGGAGTGCGCTCAGGCCCCCGATGAACATCGAGGCGTCGCCGTGCACCGTGCGGATGGGCCGGTCGGGGCCGAACCAGCGAGGTCCGGGCGTGTTGTGGATCCGGGCGCGGTTGGCGGGGCCCGACGGCCCGGCCACCCGGCTGAACAGCGTCGAGCCGAGCCGCTCCCGCAGGGTCAGGCCTTCGGTCGCAGGCATGTCCACGATGGTGTCCTACCCGCTGTGAGCTCGGCTCATTGCTCCGGGCGGGGACGTCCGAGACGTCCGCTGCGGCTGCCCGGCGCCCCGGCCCGCAGGGGGCTGCCAAGGGCCTCGGGTCCTCGTTCTCGGCCGCCACGATCCGGCGGGCTGATCGTGGCTCTGACCTGGCTCTATGCCCGTACGGTGACCACACGGCTAACGGGTTCCCGTCGCCGTCGCCGTCGCCGTGGCCTTCACCACCCCGCAAGCACCCGGCGTCGCTTCGTCACTCCTCCTACCGGTGCGCCGCTTCCGGTTGCGGGGCCGGTTGGCCGGCGGCGGCCCACGGGGTGACACCCCGTGGCGGGCGGAGGAGCAGCGCGACGAGGAGCGCCGCGGCTGCCAGGGCGGCGCTGCCGCAGCGCAGCGCCAGGTGCAGGGCGTCGATGAAGGCGGCGTTCACGGCGTCGCGGACGGGGGCGGGCAGGGCCGCGGTGCTGTCCGGGGCCGTGCCAGGGAGGTGGCGGCCGAGTTCGGCCGGCGCGCCGAGCCGGTGGAGCGACTCGGTCAGGGTGGCGGTGAGCCGACTGCTGAGGACGGCCCCCAGGGCGGCGACGCCGATGACACCGCCGATCTCGCGCAGGGTGTTGAGGGTTGCGGAGGCCATGCCGGCCCGCTCCGGGGCGACGCGCTGCATGATCGTGAGGGACACGGGGGTGAACGTCATCCCCATGCCGAGGCCCATGGTGAGCAGCACCCAGACGTACTGCGGGTAGCGGGCGTCCGCGCCGTAGAACGAGAGGGCGCCGAGCGCCGTGGCGCACAGGGCCAGGCCGGTGACGAGCGGGAGGCGGGGGCCGTGGCGTGAGGTGAGCGCGCTCGACAGCGGCGCGGCGACGACGATCATCGCGGTCATCGGCAGGCCCGCCAGGCCCGCGTCCGACGGGGACCAGCCCATCACGTTCTGCATGAGCAGGGGCAGGAAGAACGCGGCTCCGAACATGCCGAAGCTGATCATGAAGCCGCTCACCGCAGCGCCGGTGACCACCCGGTCCCGGAAGAAGCACAGGTCGAGCATGGGGTCGGCGCTGCGGGCCTCGACCGCGACGAAGGCGGGCAGGGCCAGGGTCGCCACGGCGGCGAGGGCGAGCACCCGGGCGTCGGTCCAGCCGCGGCTGGGCCCCTCGATGAGCGCGTACACGAGTGAGCCGAATCCCAGTGCGGAGAGCGCCTGGCCTGGCAGGTCCAGCCGCTTGGCGCGGGCCGCGAACTCGGGGAGCACCCGGGCTGCGAGCAGCAGTCCCGCCACCCCGATCGGGACGTTGATCCAGAAGACGCCGGCCCAACCGAAGGTGTCCACCGTCGGCCCGCCCAGGACCGGGCCGACGGCCAGGCCCAGAGCGGAGACGCCGGACCAGAGGCCGACGGCTCTGGCCCGTTCCTTCTCGTCCGTGAAGACGTGGCGCAGGATGGACAGACTGCCCGGTGTGAGCAGTGCCGAACCGAGGCCCTGGAGCATCCGGGCGGCGATCAGCGTGCCGATCGAGCCGGACAGCGCCGCAGCCGCCGAGCCCGCCGTGAAAACGGCCAGGCCGGTGAGGAAGATCCGCTTGCGGCCGTACCGGTCGCCCAGGGTGCCGCCGGTGAGCAGCAGGGCCGCGTAGACCAGGCTGTAGCCCTCCACCACCCACTGAAGTCCGCTGACGCCGGCGTGTAGTTGCTGCCCGATGCGGGGCAATGCGTTGTTGACGATGACGTTGTCGAGCATCGCCATGAACATCGTGGCGCACAGTGTGGCGAGCACGAGCCCTTTGTGTCGGCCGGGCGGCTTCATTTTCACACTCCCTAACAGTGTTAGTCGGGTGTTCGGTGCGGCTAGACTGCCCCTAACAGTGTTAGTTGGCAAGCGGGATTCCCGACGGGACCCGTGGACGGAGGTGGCCGATGGCCGTAGAGGGCAGCGCTGATGACGGACCGTCACAGCCGGGGCTGACCCGCCAGGCGCTCGTTCAGGCGGCCCTGCGGGTGCTGGAGCGCGAGGGCATCAACGGCCTGTCGATGCGCAAGGTCGCCGCCGAGCTGGGGGTGAAGGCGGCCTCGTTGTACTGGCACGTGCGCAACAAGGAGGAGCTGCTCGACCTGCTCACCGACGAACTCATGGCCGACGCCGAGGCGCCGCCCCGGGAAGGCGACTGGCGTGAGCAGTTGCGCGAGTACTGCGTGCGCTACCGCCGGCATCTGCTCGGCAAGCGCGACGCCGCCAAGGTCGTCGCGGGCCGGCTCGCGCCGGGCCCCTACCTGCTGCGCCTGATGGAGGACCAGCTCGGCCGCCTGCGGGAGGCCGGCTTCTCCGACGCGGACGCCGCCATGATCAGCTACCTGCTCGGCGCGTTCGTCCAGGGCTTCGTGCTCCAGGAGCTGGGGCCCATCTCCGCGTCCGAGGCCATGGGTGCCAGCCGCCGCGAGGCCGCCACGGCCGCGGGGGAGCGGTTCCGCCGGCTGTCGCCGGACTCCTTCCCCAGCTTGGTCGCACTCGCCGATGACCTGACCGACCCGTCCATGGAAGCCCGTTTCTCGTTCGGCCTCGAACGCCTCCTGGACGGACTGTCCACCCTGCTGGAGCAGGGCTCCGATGTACGAAGTGAAGGGACGCCCCATGAGTGAGCGCACATACCGAGTGATCGTCCGCGGCGTGTTCGCCGCACTTGACGACGCCCAGCGCGCCGGACTTCTTGCCTCCGCCGACGAACACGACATCCTCAAGGCCGCGTTCACCGAGGACGGCACCCTCATTTACGACCGGGAGCTGCGCACCTTCACCTTCCGCTGCGTCGTCCGGCAGGCGGCCGACCTCGAGGGCGAGGCGGCGGGCGGTGCGGCCTGCGACCGGGCCGCCGCGGCTCTCGCCGAACGCGGCATCGGCCATGGCGTGTTGCGTACCCAGGTCACCAGCGTGGACGACATGAAGGTCCGGCGGCCCCGACGAGGTTGATTGCGTGGAGTACTCGATGGCCTCGCTGCTTCGCTTGAGGTGACGAGGTGACGAGGTGACGAGGTGACGAGGCGACGAGGTGACGAGGCGACGAGGTGACGCTGTGGAGTCGATCGGGGCGGTTGAGCTCCGCCTCCGTCTTGCGCCAGTCGAAACCGTCGGCTCACTCGGCGAGTAGCCGCCACGCGGTGAGGGCAAGTCTGGCCCGTACCAGACCAGTGGGCTCGGTGAGTTCGATGCCCAGGGTCTTCGCGAGCTGTTCGAGTCGACGGGCGACGCTGCTGTGGTGCAGGTGGAGGAGCTCCGCTGCCCGGCGTAGGGAGCCGGTGGCGCAGTAGGCGTCCAGAGTCTCCACGTCTTCCGGGTTGCCGGAGATCCGCGCGACGGCGGCCACG
Organism: Streptomyces sp. NPDC060031; assembly: GCF_042736805.1. Taxonomy (NCBI): domain Bacteria; kingdom Bacillati; phylum Actinomycetota; class Actinomycetes; order Kitasatosporales; family Streptomycetaceae; genus Streptomyces; species Streptomyces sp. NPDC060031. The sequence goes on along the minus strand of NZ_JBHWVM010000098.1, from coordinate 19,253 downwards.
TCTGCGTTGTCGCGCGAGGCGTCCGGGGGGACCTCGGCCAGCGCCAGCGAGCCCAGGTCGCCGTAGCGGACGACCGGTTCGCGCGGGCCGGTGAAGCGCAGGGCGGTGCGGGCTTGCCGCCAGGAGCGGTCGGGGCTTTCCGCGGAGCCGATGCCCGCACGTACGCCCGCCGGAAACCGGGCCGGGTCGATGGCGGTGGCGCTGGCCAGGATGACGCCCATGTCGGCGAGAGGCGCGGCCTTCACCGGGCCGGCCGTGCACACCAGCCCGCCGAGCTGGTCGAGCGGGAACGGAGACCGTACGGCGACGACGCGGACCGGCAGGCCGGCGGCGAAACCCAGCAGCCGTAGCGCCCGGGCTCTGGCCGCCTCGTCGATGTCGGCGCTGATCGCCAGTTCGACGAGGGCGGGTCGGCCATGGTGGTGCGGGCCGGGCCGTACTGTTCGGCGACGGCCGCGGCGGCGATGGCGAGCCGGCCGCCCCGGCTCGGGCCGCGGCCCTGTGCGGCCTGCCACCCGCCCCAGGCGGATGTGGGCCATCGAACGGCCACGCCTGCCAGCGCAGACTCTGCCTGCCCGGCCTGCGCCGGGCAGCCCTGCTCACGGGCGAACGCTACTTCGACAGCACGCCGTCGTCGCTGCCCCGGCCTCGCCGCCGCAAGAGCCCGCGCAGACGCTCTCCCAGGCCGCCCGTGCGCCGGGTGCGGGTGTGGTCGTCGAGTTCCTCCAGCAGGCGCTGAGAGCGCTTGTCCACGCCCAGTTCGTCGAGGACCCGGTCGATCTCGGCGAGCAGCGCACCGTGCAACTGCCAGTGCGCCGGATCCTTGCGGGCATCGGCCATCAGCAGGTGCGCGAGCCGGTCGCGGTGCGCCCCGGCCACGGTCAGCTCCGCAGTCAGTCGGGCCTCCGCCTCTTCGGCGTTGGCGCTGACCTGCGCGGTGATCAGCTGGGCGAAGCTCTCCACGGCGATGGCCGTGTGACGCAGCACCTGCTGCAGCGCGCTCGTGGTCTCGGGTCCGAAGAGCGGACCGTCGGGGCGGGCCTTGGCCAGGTCGGTGAGCGTACGACAGGCCACGCGGAGCACCACCGCGCAGATCTCCAGCGTGTCCAGTCCGGTGCGCAGCACCAGCCGGAAGAGCAGGCCCTCCTTGACCCGCGGATTGAGCCGGAGGCTGTCCTCGGCCTGCCGGAGGGCGGCATCGACCTGCGTGATGTCGTTGTCGAGCCGGCGTGCCTCGTGCAGCCGGGCCGCGGCCTGCTCGACCTTGCCCGGTCCGAGGGGCTCCTCGCCGAGGTGATCGAGGAGCCGGCTCATACGGGTGGCGAGGTTGGTGATCGCGATGCCCGCGGAGTCGACCCAGAGGGGTGGCGCGAGGAGCAGGTTGACCAGCAGCCCGACCGCCGCGCCGATCAGCGTCTCCAGGACCCGGTCCCACGCCGTGTTCGCGACCTGGGTGACGCCGAGCACGAGCATGGCGCTGATCGCGACCTCGGGCACGAACTCGTCGACGCGGACCAGGTGCCCCACCACCAGGGAGGCCAGGATGAGCAGACCGAGGCTCCACCACGTGAGGCCCACCAGCACGCTGAAACCGATCGCGATCAGGACGCCGACGATCACCGAGTTCACCCGCCGGATGCTGGTGGTCAAGGTCGAGTAGAGGGTGACCTGGACGACGAGCAAGGCGGTCAGTGGGGCGGTCAGGGGGTTCGGCTCGTTGCTGAGCTGGAGCGCGACGACGTAGCTGATGACGGCCGCCGCGGTGGAGCGCAGGGCCTGGACTGCGACGGGCTCGCGTCGGCGCCGAGCGACACGGGTGGCGAAGCTGCTGATCATTTCCGGCATACCTGAGCCCTTCCCGCGCCGGCCCCGGATAACGCGCTCCGGGCGATTCTCCTCCCACGCCCGTGCCCCGGCCCCGGTTTGGGCCGGGCGGTTGTGCCGACCGGCGGGTGATGGCCGCTGGGGCCGGGTAGGTGCGGGCCGATGGCGAGGCCCACTCCTCGGGCCGTTCACCCGCGGATGCGAGCAGGAGCCGATCCACGCGGGCCAGCCGGTCACCGGAAGGGCGGGGCTAGGAGGCGGGCCTGCCGGTCAGTTTCCTTTCCCAGAACACTTCATCGCGCCATGCGCCGTCGGCGTAGAAGTGTTCGTGGGCGATGCCCCAGGAACTGAATCCGTGCTTGCGGAGGATCGCCTGAGACGCGAGGTTGTCCAGCTGGGTGTGTGCCTCCAGCCGATGCAGGTCCAGCTCGTCTTCGGCGATCCGCAGCGCGAGGCCGACGGCACGGCTCGTGTGCCCGAGTCCCTGGTGGAGAGAAGAGACCCAGTAGCCGAGGAATCCCTTCTGGAACGGGCCGCGCAGGATCGAGCTGATGCTGACTTGCCCGATGACGGTCTCGTCGCAGACCACGACGCCGGGCCACGCGAGCCCCTGCCCATGGGAGGCCAGAAGGGATTCGATGACCGAGGCTTGCCCGTCGGGCGTGTAGAACCCTGCGGGCCTCACGGGCAGCCAGCGCGCATGCGCCTGCTTGTCCTGGGAGAGCAGGCCGGCGAGTGCGGGGCCGTCGGAGGGCTCGACCAAGCGAATCAACGTGGAGCTCACGGGTGTTCTGCCGTCTTGTCAGCTGCGGGAGTCGGTCGGGTGCGCGGGAGTCTATCGCCTCGCCGCCGTCGGCGAGCATCACTGCGAGACCGGTAGCGATCCGGCCTGGGTCACGCCAGTGCCGCGCGGCCGAAGCGGCCGGAGCACGGATGGCGGCAACCTTTCACGCAGCGGCGGCAACTGAAGCACTGACAGCCCGTCTCACCGAAGGAACGACATCACGTGTCTGCTTCATCGCACCGCCGCTCGCCCGCCCGGAAACGTCTGGTCCTGATCGGTGCCGCCTCCCTCGTGGCCGCCGGTCTCGCGGCCGTACCGCTGACCATGAGTGCGGGCGCCGCCACCGTCGACCTCGCGCACGCAGTGCTGCCGACCAATGACGGCTGGGCTGCCAGCGGCCCGGGCACCACTGGCGGACGGGCCGCCGACGCGGCGCATACCTTCACCGTCTCGACTCGCGCCGAGCTGGCGAAAGCGCTCAAGGCCGGCCCTGCCGGCACCCCGCGGATCATCCAGATCAAGGGGGCGGTGAACGTCAACACCGACGACTCCGGCAAGCCCCTCAACTGTGCCGACTACGCAGCCGGCACGGGCTACTCGCTGAACGCGTACCTGAAGGCCTACGACCCGGCCAGCTGGGGTCGCTCCAAGCTGCCCTCCGGCGCACAGGAATCGGCGCGTGCCGCGGCGCAAGCCCGCCAGGCCGCGCGCGTGGTCCTGAACGTTCCCTCCAAGACCACGATCGTCGGCGTGCCCGGCTCCGGCGCGGCGATCGTCGGCGGCAGCCTCCAGGTGAGTAACGCGGACAACGTCATCATCCGCAATCTCAGCTTCAGTGACACCCGCGACTGCTTCCCCCAGTGGGATCCGACCGACGGCTCGACGGGTAACTGGAACTCCCAGTACGACGCGGTCTCGGTGCGCCGCTCCACACACGTCTGGGCCGACCACAACACGTTCGGCGACGGCCCGCACTACGACAGCTCGAACCCGTCCTATTTCGGCCGCGAGTACCAGGTCCACGACGGCGCCCTGGACATCACCAACGCCTCCGACCTCGTGACCGTCGAGTACAACCGGTTCACCAACCACGACAAGACCATGCTCATCGGCAGCAGTGACAAGGACACCAAGCTCCGGGTGACGCTCCATCACAACCTTTTCCAGGGGATCGTCCAGCGCGCCCCGCTCGCCCGGGTCGGCCAGATCCACCTGTACAACAACTACTACGACACGGCGCCGCTCAACGGCTACGCCCACAGCTACAGCATCAACTCCCGGGCCAACGCCCAGATCGTCGCCCAGAACAACTACTGGGCCCTGTCCGGCGGCCGGAAGGCCTCGCAACTGCTCAGCGGGGACGGCACCGGAGCGGTGGCGGGCAGTGGCAACCTGGTCAACGGCACCGTGACCGACCTCGTCGCCGCGTACAACGCCGAGCACTCCAGCAAGAAGATCGCGACGGCCGTGAACTGGACGCCGGAGCTGAACGCGGGCCTGGAGCCCGCGAGCGGTCTGCCCGCCAAGCTCACCAAGACAACGGGCGCGGGCGTACTGAACGTGACGGGCGGCAGCACCGCCACTCGGTAGCGGCGTGATGGTCGCTCAGCCCCTCGGCGCCGTCCCGGCCCACCGGGCACCGCGACCGCATCAGGTGGACCTGCCCTGCCGGAAGGCCCGCGCCGCCGCGCAGGCCGGCTGCCTCCTTGAGCGAACGGCAACCTTTCCCGCATCAGCGGCAACTGACGGGCGACCCCGTAGGCGATCCCACCCGCGATCACACCTACGGGTCGTCCGATCCACCGCCGCGCGCCGCCGTGCACCGCTGACCCGAGCGGGTGACACCGGGCAGGGCCCAAGCAAGGAGTAGCCCCCATGAACGAGAAGGATCCCACGGTGGACGGCCGCGACCGCGGCCGCGGCCGCCCGCCCGGCGGCCTGCGGCGTCCTCGGGGGCGCCACCGCCGGCGCCGGACGATGCTGGGCCTTGCGCTGGGAGTGGCCGTTGTTCTGGGCCCCCATCTGCTGTTCGTGCAAGCCGACTCGGAGGCTGCCACGGTGGATCCCGGCGCCTACCACGGGTTGGTGTCCGTCCGCGGCGACAAGCTGCTGGACGGGCCCGGGGCGGACACGTCGGACGGAGCGTGGGTACGGAAGGCAGGCCGCGGGGCAGGTGCCGCGAGTCAGCCGTGGCGGCTGATCCCGGCAGGAGACGGCTACTCCAAGCTGGAGAACCGCAGCAGCCACGAGGTCGTCGGAGTGCGGGGTGTTTCCAGGGACTCTGGCGCCGCCGTCGAGCAGGTGTACCTGGGTGGTTACGGACGCGGCGTGTTGCACGGCGACCCGTCCTGACCGACCCCGTCCGTGGGCGGGCGGTCCGGCGCGGAAAGAAATCGGCGCCGGACCGGCAACCTTTTCGTCTTCCGCGGCCACCAAGCAGTGCAACGTCGACTTGATCTTCCGAATGGATGGGCATGAGAGCAACGAAGCACGGCGTCCCGCGACCGTGGCACAGACGCGGGCTGGTCATGGGGATACCCCTCGCGCTGGCGGCCGTCACCCTGCTGGCGTGCCTGGCCGTCGCTCTCCTTCCCGGGAGCGGAGCCGGCGGCGGACGACCCACTGCCGCAGCCGCAGCGGCCACCGCGGCCACCGCGGCCACCCGGGCGAGTGTGCCTGCCACCGCCGGCACCCCGACTGATGCCACGCCTTCGACGGCGCAGCCACAACTGACGAGCCCCCCGCCCTCATCGCCCACCGCGACTCCCTCTCCGTCTCCCTCGGCAGGGAGCGGCACGCGCACGGCCTCGACCCCGGCGTCCGGGGCAGGCCGGATCAAGCCGTCGGTGACCTATCACGGCGTCGCGACCTCGTACGCCGCGGGCGACGGCTCAGGCGCCTGCCTCTACGGCCCCTCGGGTGATCTCATGATCGCGGCGATGAACCACACCGACTACGAGTCGGCCAAGGCATGCGGGTCGTACGTGCTCGTCCGCGCCGCCAATGGGGTCAGCGTCACGGTACGGATCGTCAACGAGTGTCCGCTGCCCTGCGCACCCGGGCAGCTCGACCTCAGCAACGAGGCCTTCGCCGAGCTCGCCGATCCCTCGCTGGGCCGAATCCCGATCACTTGGACGCTGGTCAGTCCCGGCGCACCGGACGCGATCTCGATCCGGTACAAGGCGGGGTCGACCAAATGGTGGTGCGGGATCCAGGTGATCGGCCACCGCAACCCGGTGGCGACGCTCGAAGTGCGAACCGCGAACGGCTGGCGGCGGCTCTCCCGCACCGATTACAACTACTTCCTTTCCCCCGACGGCAGCGGGTGCGGTGGGGCGATCCGCGTCACCGACATCTACGGGGAACAACTGGTGCTCGACGGGGTGGCGTTGAAGCCGGACGTCGTACAACCGGCCCGCGTCCAGTTCGCGCGGCATTGACCGGGTCGCTCGCCCGCTGGCCGTCAGAGGCCCGCCCAAGGGGCGACCACCATTCCGGTCCGGTAAAGGACATTGGTACGCTCAGCCTGTCTGTTAACGCTCACATTACAGGGAGAGGGCGACCGGGGGAGATGCTCCTCGATGACACGTCTGCGGAGTTCCAAGACTTCTTCGAACGCCACTACGCCGAACTCGCCCGTCTCGCCCACCTGCTGACCGGCGAGACGGACGCGGCCGACGATCTCGCCGCAGACGCCCTGATCGCCCTGTGGCAACGCTGGGACCGGCTCCGCGCGGCCGACTATCCGCTCTCCTATGCCCGTGGGGTGGTTGCCAACATGGCCCGGGAACGGATCCGCAGCGCGGTGCGCGAGCGGCGCCGGATCGCGCTCTTCTGGTCCCGCAGTCCGGAGAAGACGAACGGCCCCGACGTGGCGGCCGTGCTGGACGTCCGCGCGGCGCTCGCCCGGCTGCCGTTCCGCAAGCGGGCGTGCGTGGTGCTGCGCCACGCCTTCGACCTGTCGGAGAAGGACACCGCGCTGGCTCTGGGCATATCGGTCGGTACGGTGAAGAGCCAGACCTCGAAGGGAATGGCCGAGCTGGAACGCGTACTCGACGTGCCAGCGGTGGGAACATTTGCAGGGAGGAGGGGCCGGTGAACGAGGACGTCAGCCGACGGCTGCGTGAGGCCGCCGATGCCCACCAACCAGACCGAGCGAGGATGCGCGCCCGCGTCGAGCTCGCCCGCATCGAACGCGGCGCGTCTCGGGCTCCGGTCCGTCACCGCCCACTGCCGATCCTGAGATCCTGGCCCAAGGCCGCGCTCGCCTGCTTCGCCACGGCCGGGATCCTGGCGACAGGTGGTTTCGCCGTCGCCGGCATCGTCCGGACGCCGCCCCCGTCAAACACCCCCACCGCTCCGGCCGTGCCTTCCCCGGTGGGCGCCTCCCCTTCGACGTCCCCGACGGCCGTCTCTCCCCCCAGGACGTCGGCTCCCCCCACCTCCGCCGGCCCGACCCCCAGCACCCCCGCCCCGGGCGGCTCGCGCCCGACTCCGTCGGCGAGCAGCCGGGTCCAGAGCGGGCCGCTGTGGTCGGAGGGCTCGATCGACCCGCACAGCACCGTCTACTGGGCCCAGAGCAACGTCGTTCTCAAGGCCACCCAACCGCTCACCTCGCTCACCGTGGAAGTCCGCATCGCACAGACCGGCGACGTACGAAACACCGGAAACTGGCGGACCCTCCCGAGCGACGACTTCACCGTCACGGTTCAGGAGACCGGCGGTGCGCTGGTCTATCACTGGGCCCTCAAGGCGGGCCGTACCGTGCCGGCCGGCCAGCACGAATTCGCCGTGCAGTACAACCACGCCACGGGCGTGCGCAGTGCGGCGGACGACAGCTACCGCGTCGACGCACTGAGTTCGGGCAGTGCTGTCGGGGTCTGGGGAGGGTTTCCCCGAGCGCAATAGGGAGCGGGGAGCTTCCAGAGGGTCCAGGTGTTCTCCGGGCATCGCGCGGACGATGGCGCGCTTCTCGCGGGTTCGGTCGCGCCGGCGCTGGGTCAATCTGCCACGTCGGCGGGTCGGCGGGTCAGCGGGTCAGTCCCGGGGTCTGTTCGACCACCCTCCGCAGCCCGGGCACTCGGCACCGGCAGACCTACGGGTGACGCCGATCCAGATCGACTCGCCGGCGTCCCCCGCAGACATCACCGCGACCTCGATCGGACTTCCCCGACACCGGCCTGCGCTGGGCGGGGGGCTGGTGCAGGCCCTGACCGACGCCGTGTGAACCGCGTGCCACTGGAACCGCGCGGGCACCGTGACCTGGCCCTCGGAGAGAGCCTCGACCTCGTCCTTCTGAAGTCCCCGGACTGGCCAGAGCGGGGTCGACGTTTGCTACGACGCTGCCTGAGGCTCTCCCACCCTGTCGGCATGTCACCGTTGGTGCTGCAGAGCACCAGCACCTGCTGCGATGACTTCGGCGAGCCGGTTGGCGAAGTCCGCGTTGCATCCTCCGAGCCGGACGAAGCCGTGGCTGGCCACCGGCCCGTCGTTGCTCAGGGAGGGAAGGGTCAGGTCTGCGAGCGCGAGCGCCGCCTGCAGGTTGGTGACGGCGTCTTCGCCGGCCTCGTAGGCGGCGTCCTGGCGCCGCTTGTACTGGATTCGCTCGACGTAGGTCAATTCGTACGCCATGTTGCTGACCTCTCGTGGTAGATGTGGGTGTGGGGCGCCGGAGGGGCGCGTTGTGCATTCGGTTCAGCGGGGGGTGGCCCCTACCCGGTGCGCCGGCCGTTGCGCACGAAGCCGGTGACCGCCACGGCACTGGTCACCTGCGCGGCACGCACGCCGCAGCAGCCAACGGCGCCGGCCCCCGTTGCCGGGCAAGGCATGACCGTTCCCCACAGCACGTTGCTCGTGTGTGCCGCAGTGACCGGACGTCGAAGTTCGGGGTGTGGGTGCGGGGTGGGCTCCGAGCCGCACATGCGGTAGATGGGGCCGCTGGGACAGGAGTGGGCAGGCCGTCGGGTTGAGTCTGCCTACGGCCCGTGACTATCGGTTTCGATCTTCGTTTCAAAGGTGCAGGCGAGCACCCCTTTGACGTGTGGGAAGGACCGGATTGGCCAGGGAGTTAACGGCTGTTGCCGCCTCCGCTCCTCGTGGTGGCAGCCCATGCGTGGCTCGACCCTCTCGCCCCGGATTCGCCTTCCCGCGCTGGGACGGCGGACCGACCTCGCCGATGGCACGGCTGTCGGCTGGCCAGACTCCACTGACGGTACGGACTTGCGCCCAGCCCTGCTGCGGGAGCTCCCTGCCTTCCGCCGGGCAGACAGTTGCGGAATCCGGAAGTGCCCCCGCGTCGCCGCTGCGACGTCGATCGCCGTTCCGGTGCCCCGGCGCTCCGCCGCCTGTTGCAGCAAACGCAACCCATTGCCCGAGCCAACAGGCGTCGAGTTGACCCGCGCAAGGGGCACTGCCGCATACGTACGACCGTCATGCGCCCTACCCGAATCTGTGACTGTGGGACGAGCGAATGGCCCTGTCGTCTGCCGAGGGGTAGCCGGGAGGGACCGTGTCCGGGCTGTGTCTGGCCGCGGCCGTCCGTCTGAGCTGAGCGGGCGCAGAGGGCGCCGGGTTTCGGTGCCGTGGAGCGACTTGGCGAGGCGGTCGCGTGAGGGTGATCTGGCGGACCAGCTGTTGGAAGCAGGCCAGCGCCGCGACGGCGGGAAGGGCGGACGCCGCACCGGCGGCGATCGTTCTGGGTGCCTGGGCTACGCACAGAAGTGTGGCCAGGGTGGAGAACAACCAAACGATGGACCAGGAATGGAGCGCGCGGCGCTGGTGCAGAGCGGATCTGAGGATGGACAGGGAGGCGACCATCCAGGGGCCGTAGATCAGCAGGGGCCACCAGCTGACCACTTCGCGGGCTGTGTGGGGTGCGGCGCTGTGGCGCAGGGCGTCGCAGATGGCCATTCCACTGAGGATGCTCACCACAGCGGCGATGGCGGTGACCAGCGCGGCGGTGAACAGACTCCCCGTTTGCAGCAGGGTCCCTACCGGCGACTTCGGCGGGTTCCGGCGGTGCCCGCTGGAGGGCGGTGTGGGCGGACGCTCGGCAGGGGTGTGCTTCAGTCCTGCGGCGAATCCCATGGTACTGGCCGTGTCACCGGTGTAGTCGAAGCCGACTCGGGTGAACGGCTCCGACTGTCCGGGTGTAGCGCTCTCCTGGAGAAGGCTGGCGAATTCCGTCGCCGGATCCCACGGCGTTTGCACCTCGCCCGGCCCGCCGAGCGTTTGCCCGGGGGAGGAGTGCTGTACGTGCTCTGACCGGCCCCAGAACGCGGCGGTCTCCGGCTGGGGGTGGAGGCTTTGGATGCCCGGGTATCCGTACGGCTCATACACGGGAGCTGCCACCCGAGCACTCGTTGACCGCCGTTGCGGATGGTGCCGCCTTGCCGGACCGCCGGCCGAACTCCACCTGGATCATGCTCATCGTATGGAGGAAGTCCTCGAAGATCGAGGACGAGTAACGAAGATCGATTTCCAGCCCTTCGTGTCCCAGCGTCGCGTTCCGGGTCTCGCCAAAGTCGGTTGAGGGCGGAGTGAACATCCACTTCCCGATCCGGGTGGCACCGGAGTGAAAGCCGCCTCCCTGTCCGTCTTCCTCTGCAGTCCTGCGGAGGGAGATGGGGAGCTTTGTTGTTGTCATATTCCATAAACGCTCCTGATGTTGGTCTGGGTGTGTGCCATCCGGGTGATGGTGGTCGCGGAATGTGCGTTGACGCTCTCCTATCGGTTCTGCAAACCAACCAGGAGCGCAGCGTCCGCGCCCTCTCGCGCCGCCACGCCGCGACTCCGGAGACGATGCGCTGCGCCTGGACGCAGGCAGCGCGACGGACCCGTCACCCCATGAGACCCGTCACCCCATGAGACCCGTCGCGCACCCACCTGGGCGGCTGATGGCAAGGCGCGCACTCGGCTCCCGCCGCGGGCCGTCATCCCTGTCTGCCCTCGAACGTTGAGCGCTGATCGCCGGCTCCGTCGACTTCGCTTCCCGGGTATCGGACGGCGCATCGTCCCACAGAGGCGCGCCGATCCTCGGCTCGTGGTCCGCCGGGTCGCCTGCCGGCCCTCCTCCGGCCACCACAGCCACCGGCTGATCATCGGTAAATAGGCCGACAGATTGCTGCGCATGGCTGCAATCGGAGGAGGGGACGCAACTCCGCATATGCCACTGCGTTATGCCGAGGGATCGCCTGGGCTCCGGTCCTGTGCGCACCCCTTGAACCTCAGCCTTCGAAAGGACCAGCTGTGGGAGGCATCCTCCTGTGGATCGTGCTGATTTCCACTGCACTAGGCACAAGTTTCACCGCGCTGACGTCATCAGGGATTGGCCGGCTCTGGGGCGTGGACGCCCTCGAACTGAGGCGCCAACAACGCTTCACGCACGTTCTGTCCCTCCATGTACAAGCGGCCCGTCCATCTCGTCTGGCACCCGCAGCGCCGGTACAGGACGGGGAGAAGCCCGTCAGTGTCTCCCCACGTTTGAGTGCGGAGCCGCCCCGAGACGTCCATCAGTCGTGTAGCCCACCCTGCACACCGGACCGTTCCGACAGGGCACCTTGCTGGCAGTCAACGCCACTCGCTGAACAGCCGCAGCTCTGACGACTCGCTGGCCCCCCTTCGCCTCCCCGGGACGATGGCGTCGGCGCGGCGGGCGGCACATCCCTGCCGGCTCCGCGGCGAGACGCGTGACGCCTGCGCCTCGCGTATATCGCTTCGCGAGCCGTGGCCCGAAGATCCCGACGCGGCAGGCCGGTGAACCGTCCAATTCCGCAGGTCAGTAAGCCGCTCCGCCAGCCCTCCTGGTCAAGCGCGCCAAACCGAAAGGGCGGCTGGTGCTGCTGAAAAACCCCGGCAATCCGCACATTGCAGCGTGCGTTAAAACCCCGGCAATCCGGACACTGATGAAGGTGCGTAAAAGCCTATGTAGTTTGCACATTGCTCGTTTTTGGCTGCCGAATGGGGCATGCTAAAGCGGCGGTGGCTCGTCCAATTCATGCTCGATGTACTTATGTGCTAGACGTTGAAAGAAATGTCGAGACATGTCTGAACCGAAAGAATTATCATCCTTCTATTACCGGGAAGGTCCGCCTCGGCAATTAACGAGGACCGGCCCTCCTTCCTCGGGGCGTCCCCGGCGCCAGGTCCTTTCCCCCACGGCGCGCGGCGGAGGAGCCCATCTCGTCCGCCCGTCCGACAGAAGGGCCTGGGTCTCCCCGAACGGCTGGCTACAGTCCGCGAGAAGGGTTGCATGAGGATGGCCCCTGGTAGTGACCCAGCCGCTCGCGGCGTACGGTCGGCGGCAACACGGGTGGCGTGTATGGTGCGGGCGGCGCTGATGCAGGTCACACGCCGTCTGGCTGAAGCAGGCATCGCCGGCGGAACTACTCCGCCGCGCACGAACATGAGCTCGATACAAACGCTTCGGGACGAATACAGGGCGGGTTTCTCCCTGCCCCCGCCCCTGCCCCTGCCTCCACCAGCGACCGCCGCGAGCGACCGCCACGAATGCCCATGGTGCCGATCCCTCGGCAATCCCGAGCCTCGTGGCCGGTCCGGGCCCACTGACCATGGGCCATGAGGAACCCAGGACTCCGCAGGCCGCCCGGCACATCCGGACGCCGACGGCCTGGCGGCCACCCGACTGAACCGCGTCCCGACCGGCTCTCCGCGGCATGGAAACGCTGAGCGGCTCCACGTAGGCGGGGCAAAGTGACGCTCGGCCGGGAAACCTCCGACCGGGCGTCACCTGTGCGTTCGTGCCCCGCGACCCGGTTGAGGGCCCAGGTCTGACCTTCCGCTACGCCCCCTCGCTCCGTCCCGACTGGCTAGCCGGGCGGAGCGAGGGAGCGTACGGGGTCGGACTCAGCGGGTGGTTGCGCGCCGGCGCCGGCGGAGCACGAAGGCTCCGCCCGCGAGGGCGAGTGCCGTGCCGGAACCGCTGGCAAGTAGCAGGGTGGAGGACGGGGCGTCGTCCTCCTTGCGCTGGAGGCTGTAGCCGCCGGAGTAGCCCTTGGAGTCGTACTGCGAGCCGGGCAGCTTGTCGGCGTAGCGGGCCTTGACGAGTTTCTGGTAGTCGCTGAGTGACACCGACGCCTTGCCGCCCAGTCCTTGCCGGGCCTGGTCGTTGAGTGGCTCGACGGTGGTGAGCCTGAGCTGGTACCAGCCGCGGATCTGCGGCTCGGTGAAGACCAGCGTGCCCAGGCCGGCCTTGCTGGCGTATGTGGCGTCGCTGTCGCCGTCTCGCACGGCCGCCAGGTGCCAGCCGCCGCCCTGGGTGGGGGCGAGCATGACGGTGGCGTTGCGGCCGTTGACGGTGGTGCTCAGCGAAGAGACCAGCTGCGTCAGCTTGATCGCCTCGGTGGGCAATGGCTGGACAGTGCCCGCGACGAACCCGGGAGTGATCTCGTTCAGTGCCACCGGGTCCTTGATCGTGAAGACCGGGAGGCCCTGGCACGGTTCGGCCGTGTCGGGAATCGTCTCCACCTGTCCGCTGGCGCTGTCGGTGGGCACCGGGGTGCGCAGGAAGCGGCAGACGGCGTTGCGGAGGTCGGTGGACTTCACCGCGTTGAGGGCGGCCTGGTAGTCGGGGATGTCGGCCGGGAGGGGGTCCTTGGCCGGTGCCGCGTGCGCCGGACCGACGACGACGGACAGCAGTGCGGATGCACTCAGTGCGATGACGATGGACAGACGGGAGGAGCGAGAGGCCGCCCGCTTGTTGGACGTTCTGGTGCCGCTGGTGTCGCGCATGTCGCCTGCCTTAGCGGGAGATACCGATGCGGGAGTGAGTCCACTTGGACGAGCTGTTGCTCACGTAGTCGTTGTAGTTCCACCACGTGTACGTGGTGGTGTCCGGCCACGGGTCGGCCACAGCGATCGTGCTGTTCGACGTGTCGAAGCCGTAGACCACGTTCATGTGGCCGCCACCGGACGTCCACCCGATGCGGGCACCGATCGGCCGGGCCGCCTTGACGTCGGTGTACACCTGGTTGAACGTGGCCGCGCTGCTCAGGCCCGAGCCGGGGTGGGCGATGCCGAGGCTGCTCCAGCCCCTGGCCATGTCGTCGAGCGTGGCGGGCTGGTTGTTGCAGCCGTAGGAGGGCTGGGCCCGGTTGCAGAAGTCCGTCTGTGTGGAGCCGAAGCCCTGGAACTTGGCGATGGTCAGCCCGGAGGCGACCCAGCACCACTGGGTCTTCTCCTGTTTAAGCATGCTGATGGTGTCCTGACCTGCTTCCGCGTGAGCCGTGCCTCCCGCGGACGCGAGCGATCCCAAGGCGGCCAGCGCGATGGCCGACGCCGTGGTTCCGTACCTGAATCTGCCCATGTTCTGCCTTCCCTGATGGGTGCAACGAGATGAGCCGGGCAATCTGGGACGAATATGACAGCGCATCATGTCCAAGTCATAGGGGCCCGGCAGGAAGTTAACCCCTACTGACTATTTGCCGGGTAATCGTGCAACCAGGGTGGCGGTCCTGGCCGGGGAGAGTTCCGTCAGACAGGCGGTGACCTGGTTGCCCGGCAGACGGACCCCCTGGTAACGGCCGGTCGCGGCCGGGTACCCTCCGCCTGATCATCCGCACCGTTCCGGGGGACAAAGCATGCAGATACGCATGGCACGACGGGCTTTCGGCCTGCCGGCGCTGATAGCCGGCGCCGCACTGGCCCTCGTCGGCTGCGAGGTGGATCCCGGGAAGGCGGCGTCCGAGCCCGCGCCCCCCGAGCTCGCCTCCGCGTCCCCCTCGGCCCCGGCTTACGCGAGCCGACCGCTGACCGCAGAGCAGTTGGTGGCGGCCGCGCTGCCGGCCGGGAGGAGCCCGGACGCGTACGGGCACCCGGTCTCCGTCCGCAAGCCCGGGGTCAGCGGCCGGAAGTCCGAGCCGTCCGACCCCGCCTGCGGGCGGATGCTGGCGGCCGCCCACGCCCGGCAGCCCTCCCGCCCGGCCCCGGCCGTGGCCGAGCAGACGTTCAACTGGAGGGGCGACATCTACGGCGGCAACTCCACCCTCGCCTCGTACGGGAACTCCGGCGCGGTGGCGGCGTTCGCTGAGGTCAGCGAGGGATTGAGTACGTGCCGGTACTACGAGGGCGAGGGCCCGACCACGACCTACAAGGGCACGGTCACTGTCGACCCCGCCCCGCGGCTCGGGGACGAAGCGGTGCAGTTCGAGGTCACCGCCCCGACCGAGGGGGGCACGCACGTGACCCAGTACACGGTGGTCCGCGCAGGGAGCGTCGTCGCCACGTTCACCAAAATGTCGGTCGGCGGCCTCGACGTACGTGCCTTCCCGCCCGCCCTGATCGCCCAGCAGATCTCCCTCCTCCAGCAGGCTCAGAGCTGAGATGGTTCAGGCGCAGGGCGCCTGCTGCGGGGATCGACCGCACCGGGGCCTTCCCTGATCGGACGGGCGGCATCGCCCTGCCTCCGGCCCCGGGGCGGGAGCCGGCCCGCGCGCACGCGGCGTACGTCGAGCGTCGCCGTCAGGTCGGTCTGCTGCGGGAACGGAACGTCCAGCGCCACCGGTCCGGCAGGGCAGCCAGCCCGATCGTCACCAGCTCCTCGGTGACTGTGCCCAGGGCTCCATGAACGCGCCCTCCCGCCCGACCTCGATCACTGCCCCACCCCCGAGCTGCCGCTGCTGGCGGCCTCCCCTCGGCCCGGACCAGGCCGCGGTGACCATTGTGGGACGCGCCTCAGGTACCTGGGGTCCGCGTTCGTGCGGTGTCAGGGGTGCCGCTCGCCAGGCCGGTCTCCCAGGCCCACGCCGCGATACCCACCCGGTTGCGCACCGCCAGCTTCGCCTGGATGTTGGCGACATGGGTCTTGGCGGTGCCCGGAGAGATGAACAGCTCGGCGCCGACCTCGGCGTTGGTCAGTCCGCGTGCGACGAGCCGGGCGATCTCACGCTCCCGCGCGGTCAGGGGGTCCTCGGCTGCGGTCCGTGGTTCCGGAACGGGCTGCGGTCGGGGTTGCGGCGCGGACAGGCTGCGCAGCAGCCGGACCGTGAGCTGCGGGCTGATCAGGGTGTCCCCTGCCATCGCCGCCCGTACGCCCTCGATCAGGAGGTTGGGGCCCGAGCGCTTCAGCAGGAAGCCGCAGGCGCCGTTGCGCAGTGCGGTGTGCACATAGTCGTCGAGGTCGAAGGTCGTGACGACGACGACGCGGACGGGGTGTTCGGCGGTCGGGCCCGCCAGTAGCCGAGTCACCTCCAGGCCGTCCAGGTGCGGCATCCGGATGTCGGCGAGTACGACGTCGGGCCGCAGCGTGCGGGCGAGTTCGACCGCTGCCGCGCCGTCGGCGGCCTCCCCGACGACGGTCATGTCGGGCTGCGAGTCGAGGATGAGCCGGAAGCCGTTGCGTACGTCTTCCTGGTCGTCGGCTATCAGGATGCGGGTGGTCACGGGATCATGATGCCGTGGCCCCCGATCCGGTGGCGGGGAGGGTCGCGGTCACGCGCCAGCCGTCCTGGTACGGGCCAGAGGCGAAGGTGCCGCCGCAGGTGCGGACGCGTTCGGCCAGCGCGAGCAGTCCGCCGCCGCCCCTGGCGCCCCGGTCGAGGCGGGGGAGCGCGAGGAAGTGCGAAGAGCGGCTGCTGCCACCGTCGTTGGTCACGCTGACCTCGACGGTCGTACGGTCCGTGCTGAGCGCGACTCGCACACCGGCCGCTCCCGGCGCGTGCCGGCGGACATTGGTGAGCGCCTCCACCACGACCCGGTGCACCGTGGCAGCCCCCTCGCGGGAGAGCGCATCGGTGACGCCCGGGGCCAGGTCGAGGCGGGCCCGGATCGGTCCTGTTTCGCTGAACCGGTCCACCACTTCGCCGAGTTGGTCGGTGCCCGGGAGGACCGTACGGGCGCCACCCACGGCCTCGCCTCCGGTCAGGTCGCCGCTGTTGCCGTTGCCGTTGCCGTCGGGGTTCCTCTCGGCCGCGTGCAGCATCCGGACCGTACGGTCGATCGAGGCCAGTGCCGCGAGCCCGGCCCGCTCGATCCGTTCCAGAGCCTGGGTCGCCGCCGCCGGATCGTGCTGGGCCACGAACCGGGCCGCCTGGGCCTGCACGACGATGCCGCTGACGTCGTGGGCGACGAAGTCGTGCAGATCGTGGGCGAGTTCGAGCTGCTGGGCGCGGCGCGCGGCGAGGACCGCCTGTCGGCGGCGGTCCTCCATCAGGCGGGGATAGCCGCCGACGACGGCCGAGCCGACGATCGGAGCCGACCAGAAGGACATCAGGCCGAGGCACTCGAAGAAGGAGGCGTCCGGTACGAGCGGGACGGCCCATACGGCGACGGCCACGGCGCCGAGCCCGCCGCCCGCCAGGAGCTGCCGCCGGGGCGACCAGCGCACCGCCGCCGTCAGCAGCAGCAACACCGCTCCCACGGCAACCATGTGCCACACCGATCCCTCGGTCGTGCCGCGTCCGGGCCAGGCGAACGTGGCCACCAGCAGCAGTACGCCGGTGGCACCCGTGGCGGCCCCGGTCCACGTGCGCGAGCGCGGCCAGCAGCCGAAGGTACCGAGGGCGACTCCGACAGCCGAGAGCGCGGGCACCGGCCGTACGCCCAGGAAGAGCGTGGCGACACAGCAGGCGGCGGCCACGACGCTGACGACGGCACGATCCCGGAGTGCCATGCCCATGATCTTCACGCCCACGACCTTAGGGGCTGCCGGGGTCGGCGGCCTCTGCCGAACGGCATAGAGGATCCGTGGGGCCCTGACCCCGCAGCCGGTACGGATCTGCTCATCGGCCGATGGTCGCGGACCGTCCCGGTGGCGGAGGCTGATGCCACACCGAACAGCGGCTCAACCGGCCGCCGGGTCCAGGGAGTTCGACATGCTACGCAGTACCACCCTTCGTACGTCCGTCGTCGGCATCACCGCACTGGCGGTCATAGGCGGCCTCGCCGCTTCCGCTTCCGCCTCTGGCCCGGGTGCCGCCCCCGCCCCCGCCTCCGTTTCTGTCTCGGATGAGGCGAAGAAGACGCCGAAGGAATCGAGTCTCACCGGCTCCGCCAAGATGTACCGGGCGGACGGCCAGCAAGTCCGCTTCTCCTTCGACGCACACGGCTTCGCGCCGGCCGAGCCCGACGAGCCCGACGCCCCGGCCGGCACCTCGCGCGGCACCTTCCGGTTCAGCCACTACTCCGCCGACGGGAAGCAGGGCGCGTACGCCGAAGGCCGTATCGACTGCCTGCTGACCGGCGGTCCGGTCGCGACCGCCACCGGCGTCATCACGCGCTCCGACCTGCCCGCAGGTGCGGTCGGCAAGCGCGTCGGCTTCACCGTCTACGACGGGAAGGGCGACGGGAGGAAGGACCGGGTCGGCTACAGCTGGGCCGTGGCCGGCTTCGACGGGATGGAGGTGCCGAAGTGCCTGAGCGCCGCACCGTACGAGACCGTCGAGAGCGGCGACTTCAGGGTCGAGCACGTGCTCCCGGAGAACCCGTCGGAGAACTCAGGGAACTCGGGGAACAACGAATGAGAGCGGCCATGGAGTGCGAACCGAGCCGTCGAGTGGTGCGGCTCGCCCGTCTCGCCGCGCTCGCCCCGCTGCCCACGGGGCTGTGGCGGATCGCCGGAGCGGTCGGAGTGCCGCTCGGCTTCTCCGGGGAAGATCAGCTGGCTGACGTCACGTTCGGCAGCGGGTTCTCGCTTTATATGATCGGCCTGAGCGTGTTCGCCGAGGTGCTGGGCTTTCTCACCCTGGGGCTTGTACAGCGGTGGGGCGAAGTCGCCCCGCGCTGGCTGCCGCTGATCGGTGGCAGGCGCATCCCGCCGCTCGCCGCCGTGATCCCCGCCGGTCTGGGAGCCGCCGTGCTCACCCTGCTGGGAGTCATGGGGGCCATCGGCTGGAACGACCCGGGGAACATGGGCGCCCCCGGTTCCCCGACGGGCGTGGCGTATTGGGTGATGACGGCCTGCTACGTGCCCCTGGTGGCCTGGGGCCCCCTGCTGGCGGTCGTCACCGTCGCCTACCACCGCCGCCGCAGCGCCGCCGCGCCCGGCCGCCGGCTCGTCACCGCGTAACACCCGCTCCGCTGGCGACGGTGACGGACCGCCACACGGCCCGGCCGCCCTCGGCCGCCACGTCACATCTGGCCGACCGCGCGGGGTCGGCCGGACGGTACGGCTGCGCCCGGACACAGCCAGGCATGTCGGCGAGCACCTGGCCGCAGCCGGCCCCGGGCACCCCTGGTTCGTCGGCGGTCAGCAATCTTGACACGTGAGGCAGGGGCTATCCCGCAGTCTGGCTGATGGCTGAGACAGGGTCGTAGCCCTGCTCCACGAGGGACTGCGCGACGACCAGTCCGGAGCGGTTGTAGCCGGAGTGGCAGCGCAAGAGCACGGTGCGGCCGCGCGCAGGGCGTGTGTCGCGGTGCGAGCCAGCTGGACGGAGCGGATCTGGTCCGCAGTGAGCGGGCCGTCGGGGAGCTCGGTGATCAGGTGCTGGACCGTTGGGTGTGGTCCGTGGCCCGCGCGGTGAACAGGCTGATGACCAGGTCGAACTCGCCGCCAGCGACAGCCGGCCGGACTTCACCGGCGCGGTCGGTCCCCAAATGTCCGCCCATCCAGAGCCCTGGTCTGAACTGATGGCTCTTGCCGACGTCGAAGTGCGGTGCCGCGCTCGCCGGAGCGCCAGGCGATCCGGCG
>NZ_JBHWVM010000097.1:0-27032 GCF_042736805.1 Streptomyces sp. NPDC060031 | reverse complement strand
GGACTGGCGTGGGCGGCCACGGCGGTGGCCGGGGCGGGGGCCCTGCTGATCGGGCTCGCGGGGTCGGCGGGCGCGGCCTTCGCCGCGCAGGCCCTGGCCGCGTCGGCACTGCTGGGCGCGGTGGCCGCGCTCGGGGTGGCGGTGGCCTGGCGGACGGCGGGGGCGTGGCCGGCCGCTGCGGCGGGTGGCCTGGCGGCGGTGGCGGCGCTGGGCGGCCCGGCGCGGCCCGCGCTGGAGCCGGGCTGGGCGGTGGTGGCGTACCTGCTGGTGGCGCTGGCGCTGCTGGCGGCGGTACGGGCCCGGGCGCTCCCGGAGGCGGTGCGGGGCGGCCTGGCCCGGGCGGGTGCGGGAGTGGCCGCGCTGGCGGCGGTATGGGCGCTGGCCTTGGTGGCGGCGGCGTCGGTGGCCCGGCTGCGGGTGCTGGACCAGGTGTGGGCGGCGACGACGCCGCCCGCGGCGCCCCACCAGCCCGGAGCGGCGGCGCCGGTGGTCCTGCTGCTGACGGCCGCGGCGGCCTGGTGGCTGGTACGCGCGCTGCCGGGCCGCCCGGAGCCGGGGGCCGCGGCGGTGGCGCTGGGCTGGGCGGGGCTGTTCCCGGCGCCGCCGCTGCTCGGGGTCCCGGCGGGCGCGGCGTTCGCGGCGCAGCTCGCGGTGACGGTGGCGGCGGGGGTGCTCGCGCTGCGGTCGGCGGCCGGGGGTGTCGGGGTCGGCGTCGGCGTCGGCGTCGGCAGGGCGCCGGGGATCGCGGCGGGCGTGTGCGCGCTGCTGGGGGCCGTGAACGTGTCCGTGGCGGCCCTGGACGGCCGCCTGGCCACCTGCGCGGTGCTGGGGGCCCTGGGGGTCTCCTGCGCCGCGGGAGCGGCGTACGGGCGCGGTGCGGTGTGGGCCAGGTCGGGGGCGGCGGCGCTCGCCGTGGCGTGCGCCGCGGGTCTGCTGGTGGCACTGGGCGCGGTGCTGGGCCGTCCGGTGGCGTGGTGGGCGCCGCCGCTGCTGGCGGTTCCCGCGGCGGTGGCGGCGCTCGGGCCCCGGCTGGGTGCGGTGCGGGTCCCGGCGGAGGCCGCGGCGGCCGCCGCCGGGGTGCTCGCCCTGGCCCTGGCGGCCGGGGACGCCCCGTTGCTCGCGCTGGCCTTGGCGCTGGCCGGGGTGGTGTGCGCGGGCGCGGCGGTGCGGCCGGAGCGCCGCTCGGCGGGCTGGGCGGCCGGGGCCCTGTTCCTCGCGGCGGCCTGGGTGCGGCTGGCCGCGTCCGGGGTCGGGGTGCCGGAGGCGTACTCCCTGCCCGTCACGGCGGCGGCGCTCGCGGTGGGCCTCGTACGCCGCCGCAAGGATCCGCGGGCCTCGTCGTGGACGGCGTACGGCCCGGGTCTGGCGGCGACGGTGCTGCCCAGCCTGCTCGCGGTGTGGGGCGACCCGTACTGGCCGCGCCCGCTGCTGCTCGGGGCGGCCGCGCTGGCGGTGACCCTGACGGGCGCCCGGAGCCGGCTGCGGGCCCCGCTGGTGCTGGGCGGCGCCACCCTCGCGGCGGTGGCGGTGCACGAGCTGGCCCCGTACGTGGTCCAGGTGGTCGACGCGCTCCCCCGCTGGCTCCCGCCGGCGCTGGCGGGCCTGCTGCTGCTGGTGGTGGGCGCGACGTACGAGAAGCGGCTGCGCGATGCCCGCCGGCTGCGGGAGGCGCTCGGCCGCCTGGGGTGACGCGGACGACCGCGGATGCGCGGGAACGGCAAAGGCCCGCAGACTCCATGGAGTCTGCGGGCCTTTGATCCGGGTGGGCGATACTGGGTTCGAACCAGTGACCCCTTCGGTGTGAACGAAGTGCTCTCCCACTGAGCTAATCGCCCGGACGCACCGCAAACATTACCCCATGTCAGCGGTGCTCTTTGACCACGAGCCGGTCACTGGTCGCTGAGGTTCCAGGGCAGCACGAGCCCGTACTTCCACAGGTAGAAGCCGATCAGCGCGCCCGCGATGACGAGGCCCACGCTGGTCAGGATGATGTTGCGGCGGCGGACCTTCGGGTCGAGCGCCTTCTGCGCGGCCTCGGTGACCTTGCGCTTCGTCCAGCGCAGGACGAGGTGGGCCCAGGCGAACTCGGTGGCCCAGATCGCGAGGCCCGCGAAGATCGCGACCCAGCCCGGCCCGGGCAGCACCAGCATCGCGATTCCGGCGCCGATGATGACGAGGCCGACGACGAAGACGCCGACCTGCCAGCTCAGGTGCAGGGTGCGGCGGGCCTGGATGAATGCGGGCGCCTTCGATACGTGCGGGGCCTCCTGCGCGGGCTGCCCGGCGGCCTTGCCTCCGGTGGACTTGTCTGCGGTGGATCCCTCGGCTGCGGACTCGTTGGTCTCGCGGTCACTCCCCGTGTTCATGGGGTCGAATCTACCCGAGCCGGAAGCACACGTGAACGGACGTTTGGATCCGCCGTCCGAGGGACCCAGAGGTCCGCAAAACGGTCAGAGGGGTTTACAACGGCACCGTAGGTGGCATGTCGATTTCGCCGACGTGCGAATCCCCGAGCGCACACTGAGCGAAAGGCCCTGGCGCTTATGAACACCACGGTCAGCTGCGAGCTGCACCTGCGCCTCGTTGTGTCGAGCGAGTCCTCACTGCCTGTACCCGCGGGCCTGCGGTATGACACGGCCGATCCCTACGCCGTGCACGCCACCTTCCACACCGGCGCCGAGGAGACGGTCGAGTGGGTATTCGCCCGCGACCTCCTCGCGGAGGGCCTCCACCGGCCCACCGGTACCGGCGACGTCCGCGTCTGGCCGTCCCGCAGCCACGGTCAGGGCGTCGTCTGCATCGCCCTGAGCTCACCGGAGGGAGAAGCGCTGCTCGAAGCACCCGCCCGAGCACTCGAGTCGTTCCTCAAGCGGACGGACGCCGCGGTCCCACCCGGGACCGAGCACCGGCACTTCGACCTCGACAAGGAGCTCTCCCACATCCTGGCCGAAAGCTGAGCCAGGCCTACAGCCGCTCGACACCGTCCGACTCGGGGCGACGGTGTGGCGCGGACAACCACATACGTGAGTGCCGGCGCTGTTCCCGCGGAAGCCAACCGCGGGGACGGCGCCAGTGCGCTGTGCCGGGGGCCCGCCGGGAAGGGACCCGCTAGAGTCGGCCCCCAGCGGCGGCAGCAGCCAGTCGCCGCAGGCCCGGCCCTTGAGGGAGACCCCGTGCAGATCCCCCACGACACCCGTCGCGCGCTCGACGTCGTCGTCGCGCTGGTGAACACCGCGGCCGAGACGGACCAGCCCGACGGGCTGGGGGACGTGAGCGCGCTGCGCGGCTTCGTCCACGAGTTCGCGATCAGCGACGTCGGCGAGCTCGGCGCCCGCGATCTGGCCGGGGTGCGCGCGGTACGCGGAAAGTTCGCCCAGCTGTTCGCATCGCCGAACCCGCGCGCGGCGGCCGCACTGATCAACGAGCTGGTCGCCACGGCCGGCACCACCCCGCAGCTGACCGACCACGACGGCTACGACTGGCACGTGCACTACTTCGCGCCCGGCGCCTCGGTGGGTGACCACCTGGCGGCCGACGGCGGCATGGCGCTGGCCTTCATCGTGGTCTCCGGGGAGCAGGAGCGGCTGCGCCGCTGCGAGGCCCCCGACTGCCGGCGCGCCTTCGTCGACCTGTCCCGCAACCGCTCGCGGCGCTACTGCGACAGCCGCACCTGCGGGAACCGGCTGCACGTCGCGGCGTACCGGGCCCGGCGCAAGGAAGCCGAGTCAGAGCACGAAGAGGTCGTGCACGGCGGCCAGCAGCAACAGGGTGCCGATCACCCCTAAGAAGATCATCAGGGGCGGCTGGGAGAGCGCGAAGAGGCAGCCTCGCGGCTTTTCGGCGACGGGGGCGGGGGCCGGCGCGGGAACGGACGGCTCACCCTGCGATGTGTCGAGCATGTCCGGGCGATGATGACGCAGCACACCCCCGTTCGCCCCTCAACACGCCAAGATCTGTGCGGGACTTCGTCAGATTCCGTGAGATTCGTCCGCGGGATTCAGATGCCGTGCTTCTTGAGGATCGCCTCGATGTCGGAGAAGTCCTCCGCCGGGGCGGCCGGGGCGTTCTGCCGGGCGGTGGGCTGCGGGCGGGAGCCGGCGCCCAGCGAGGGGGCGGAGGCGGTCGGGGCCACGGCTTCGCGGCCGGCGTCGCCCTTGGCGGCCTTGACGGCCTTGGCCGGCTTCTCGGCCTTCTCGGACGCGCCGAGACCGCGTCGTTCGATGACACGGGTCACCATGAAGAGCAGCCAGGCCAGACCCAGCACCCCGAAGCCGATCCAGACGGACGGCTTGAAGGCGATCTTGGACACCCACTCCACGACACCGGTCATCACCAGGCCGAGGGGAACCAGCGCGTACGCCGTGATCCGCGTGGCGGCGAGGAAACGCTTGCGGTACGCGGTCAGCGCGGCGATGCCCAGGCCCGCCGCGGACACCGCGGAGCAGATGGTCTCGGCAAGCATGCGGTCCTCCGGTGTTCGACGACTGGGCGATCTGTCCCCTTCCATCCTGCACCGGACGCAGCCGTACCGGCCATGCCCCGGGCGCCCACGGCGCCGATCTCCGGGAGATCTCGGGGTGACCCTCATCCCCAGGTCCCGGTCCCGGGTCCCGGTCGGTGCGGGCGGCCGGGGCTGGGAGACTGTGCGTATGACCGATTCCGTGATCCTCGACGTCTGGTGCGAACTCCAGTGCCCGGACTGCCACAGCGCCCTGGACGACGTACGGGCCCTGCGCGCCCGCTACGGCGACCGGCTGGACATCCGCCTGCGCCACTTCCCGCTGGAGAAGCACAAGCACGCCTTCGCCGCGGCGCAGGCCGCCGAGGAGGCCCTGGAGCAGGGGCAGGGGTGGCCGTACGTGGAGGCCGTGCTCGCCCGCACCGCGGAGCTCGGTGAGCGCGGCGAGCCGGCCCTGCTGGACGTGGCGCGCGAACTGGGCCTGGACGCCGAGGAGTTCGACACCGCGCTGATCGACGGCCGGCACATCCTGATCGTGGACGCCGACCAGGCCGAGGGCAAGGCGATCGGCGTGAGCGGCACCCCGACGTACGTGATCGACGGCCAGAGGCTGGACGGCGGCAAGAGCCAGGAGGGCCTGCGCGCCCGCATCGAGGAGATCGCCGACCGGCTGCTCGCCGCGGACGTCTAGATCAGGTCCTTCGCGTAGTTGAAGTTGGTCGTCCGGTAGCCGAGGGACTCGTAGAGCCGCACGGCCGGGGTGTTGTCGGTGAAGACGTGCAGCCCGAGCATCCGGTGGCCCTCGGCCAGGGCGGTTCCCTCCGCGAGGAGCATCAGGTCGCGCCCGTACCCGCGGCGGCGGTGTCCCTCGGCCACCTCGACGTCGAAGACGTACGAGCCCTCGCCGGACGGCGCCAGCCACAGGTGGCCGACGGTCTCGCCGCCCGCCTGGGTCTGCGCCTCCAGGACGCGGAGGCTGACTCCCGGGGTGTCCAGCCCCCTCGGCAGCAGGTCGTCGTGATCGGCCGCCGATTTCGCGTGTGCGGCCTGCTCCGACATCCCGCGGGCGATCCAGACGTCGGCGTAGCTCTGGCGCGCCAGCGCGAGCCAGGCCTCGAACTCGGCGGGGGTCATCGGGCGGCCGGTGACCCCCTCGGACAGCGCGGGCGGCTCGGCCGGGAGTTCCTTGGCCATGTTGCGGCTGTACTCGGCGTACCCGAGCGCGGATGCCAGGCGCAGGCCCCCGGGCGAGTCGGCCGGTACCGAGCTGCGGACCCGGCGGCAGCCCCAGCCGCGCAGCACCTCCTCGGCGGCGAGCGCGGCGACGGTGGCGCGCCCGCGCCGGCGGTCGGGCTCCTCGACGGCCAGCTCGCGGATCTCGCCGACCGTCGGCCCGAAGGGGGTGTCGGAGGCGAGCAGCAGCGCGCCGACGCACCTGCTGTTGACGCGGATCTCGTACGGGCGCGAGCGGCCCCCGCTTGCGGTCTGCTGAAGCGGCCCGCTGGGCCGCAGGGTGGTGGTCATCAAGGGAAGTTCTACCCGCCCCGCGGCCGACGCGACAGGGAATATCAGGGTTGGGGATCGTGGTCCGCGGCGGAGCGGGCGTCGAAGATCCGCATCGCCTCGGCCGTGACCGGCCCGGGGGCGCCGGCGAGCGCGCGGCCGTCGACGCGGTGGACGGCCTGCACGTCGCGCAGCGAGGAGGTCAGGAAGATCTCCTCGGCCTGTTCGAGCACCTCGAAGGGCAGGTCGCTCTCCTTGGCCCCGGCCCACTCGGCGACGAGGGTACGGGTGATGCCGTCGAGGCAGCCGGAGGCGACGGGCGGGGTGTGCAGTTCCCCGTCGAGGACCACGAAGACGTTGGAGCCGGTGCCCTCGCAGAGCCGTCCGACGGTGTTGGCGAACAGCGCCTCGGAGGCTTCCGCCCGGTGGGCGGCGGCCAGCGCGACGACGTTCTCGGCGTACGAGGTGCTCTTGAGGCCGGCCACGGCGGAGCGCTCGTTGCGGACCCACGGGACGGTGATGACCGCGGTGGTGTCCGGGCGGCGGGTGGCGCCGGCGAGGGCGACGATCAGCGTCGGGCCGGCGTCGCCGCGGTCGGAGCCGAGCGGGGAGACTCCGCCGGTGTAGGTGATGCGCAGCCGGCCGAACGGCGTCGGGTTGGCCTCCAGTACGGCCGCGCACGCGCGCCGCACCTCGTCGAGGTCGGGGTCCGGCAGGCCGAGCCCGCGGGCCGAGCGGGTCAGCCGGGCCAGGTGGCGGGTGAGCGCGAAGGGCGTGCCGCGCTCGGCCTTGAGCGTCTCGAAGACCCCGTCGCCGACGGTCAGCCCGTGGTCGAACACGGACACCTTCGCGTCGTCGGTGTCCCTCAGTGCTCCGTCGAGCCAGATCCTCACCGTACGGTCCTCCCGTTCACCTCATGGGCCTCTGCCGCCCCTGACGCTACCCGCAGCAGCCGGGCGGCCTTCAACTCGGTCTCGGCCCACTCGCGGTCGGGGTCGGAGCCCCAGGTGATGCCGGCGCCGGTGCCGAAGAGCAGCCGGGGGCCGCCGGGGGCCTCGCGGTCGATCCAGAAGGTGCGGATGCCGACGGCGAGGGCGGCGGTGCCCCGGCCGGCGTCCACCCAGCCGATGCCGCCGCAGTACGGGCCGCGCGGGACGGTCTCCAGGGCCTCGATGATCCGCAGCGCGGAGGACTTCGGGGCGCCGGTGACGGAACCGGGCGGGAAAGTGGCGGCGAACAGCTCGGGCCAGCCGACGCCGTCGGCGAGCTCTCCGCTGACGGTGGAGACAAGGTGCACCAGACCCGGGTGCTCCTCGACGGCGCACAGTTCGGGGACGGTGACGGAGCCGGTGGAGCAGACCCGGCCGAGGTCGTTGCGCACGAGGTCCACGATCATCACGTTCTCGGCGTGGTCCTTGGGCAGGAGGTCGGCCACGGTGCGGCCGGTGCCCTTGATCGGGCCGGACTCGACGTGGCGGCCGGAGCGGCGCAGGTACAGCTCGGGGGAGGCGGAGGCGACCTCCACGCCGTGGGCCGGGAGCCGAATCGTTCCTGCGTACGGGGCCGGGTTGCCTCGGGCGAGCAGCGCCGTGAGGGCGTCCACGTCGGCCCCGGCGGGGTCCGGCAGCGGCGCGGACATCACGCGGCAGAGGTTGGCCTGGTAGACCTCGCCGGCCGCGATGTGCTCGCGGATGCGGCGCACGCCGGCGACGTAGGCGGCGCGGTCGAGGGAGGAGGTCCACTGGTCGGCGTCCGGGCCGGTCCAGGCCCCGGGTACGGGCGCGGGGACCGGGTCGGGGCGCACGTCCCCGAAGCGCGCGCAGACCATCCGGCCCTCGAAGTCGGCGGTCACCGCCCAGAAGCCGGTGGAGTCCAGGGCGGCGGGGTCGCTGGTGACGTCTCGGAGGTCGGTCGCGAGAAGGCCGCCGAAGCGGGCGAGAGGAGGCAGGTCGTGCACGGCTGCGAGTCTATGACCGGTGACGCGACGGCGCCGGTGAGGTGACGGTCGGGTGACCGGCGGTGATCGAGCGGCAGCACGCTGCGGAAACGCGTTTTTGAGCTGGCCCGGGAATCCGCTAGAGTTCAACACGTCGCCAGGGAGCGAAGGGGGAAAACCCCGGAGCCAACACGGTGACCTGCGGACGTAGCTCAGTTGGTAGAGCACCACCTTGCCAAGGTGGATGTCGCGAGTTCGAGTCTCGTCGTCCGCTCTGAGATGGGGGATCTTCCCGAGAACCCCCATTTGCTCCATGGTGGAGTGGCCGAGAGGCGAGGCAACGGCCTGCAAAGCCGTCTACACGGGTTCAAATCCCGTCTCCACCTCCAAGGACGATTAGCTCAGCGGGAGAGCGCTTCCCTGACACGGAAGAGGTCACTGGTTCAATCCCAGTATCGTCCACTGGTCCGCAAGGATCCCCGCGCGATTAGCTCAGCGGGAGAGCGCTTCCCTGACACGGAAGAGGTCACTGGTTCAATCCCAGTATCGCGCACGCAGCATCTCGCACCACGGCATTACCTGCTCCACCTGGCTTCACCTGCGGTTTCACACCGTGCCCGCGCGATTAGCTCAGCGGGAGAGCGCTTCCCTGACACGGAAGAGGTCACTGGTTCAATCCCAGTATCGCGCACTGTCCGAAAGCCCCGGCCGTCTCGACGGCCGGGGCTTTCGCGTTCCTACGAGCACCTCACGAGGAGAAGAGCATCCGCCCGAAGCCGCCCTTGTGGTGGCCGTGGTGGCCGTGGCCGCCGTGGTGCGGGGCGCCCCAGGCCGGAGCGGGGGCCGCGTGCTGGACGGGGTACGGGGCCGGGGCCGGCGGCGCGGCGGGCGGCGGGACCTGGCCGTACTGGGCGGTGTACTGGGACTCGAGACGGGTCAGCGCCTCGAGCTCGCCGTAGTCCAGGAAGATGCCGCGGCAACCGCTGCACTGCTCGATCTGGACACCGTTGCGGTTGTAGGTGTGCATCATCGCGTGACACTTCGGACACTGCATGACCGGTCAACTCCTCGCCGTCTGGGTCGACACCGGATGCGTGCCCGGTGGCGTGGGGCTCACCCTACGACGCGGGGTCCGGCTCCAAGTGGGGCGGGAGGGCGGCTATGCGGACACAGGCGTCCACCATCAGCCGCTCCCCGTCGTCGAGTCGGCGTCCCTCTTGTGCCGATTTGGCGAGGGCCAGGGCCGCCGTCTGTACGGTGAGCGCGCGGGCGGGGACGTCGAGTTCCGGCCAGGGGTCCGAGCCGGGCGGACCGGCCGCGGGGCCGCCGGCGGCGCGGTAGGCGTCGAGGAAGCGCAGCCAGGTGCCGGTGTCGAGCAGCCCGGCGCCGTACCAGGCAGCTGGCCGGGCGAGGTCCCAGGCGGGGGCGCCGAGGCCGAGGTCGTCGATGTCGATGAGCCGCCAGGCGCCCTCCGGGGCGGTGCGGACCAACTGCCCCAGGTGCAGGTCCCCGTGACAGAGCGCGCCACCGCCGCAGCCGGGGGCCGCCCCCTCCCCCCGAGCCCAGGCGGGCAAGGTCCGAGCGGCGGCCCACACCGCCTCGGCGGAGCCGACCGAGGCGGCAGACGCAGCGGGCGCAGCCGGGACGGCGGAAGCGGCTGGGGCGGCGGAAGCGGCGGGGACGGCCGGGGCAGCGGGGACGGGCGGAGCGGCCGGGGCGGCGGACGACGCCAGGCGGTGTAGGGCGCGGGCTACCTTGGTTGGGCCGCGCATGGGTGGGACGGGGGTCGGCAGGTGGTGCAGGGGGACCTGGTGCAGGGCTGCCAGGAGTTGCGCGGCCGCCTCCCAGGGGGCGTCTTCGGGGTGGTCCGGGTCGACCGGGGGGCCGTACGGCCACAGGGAGACGGGCCGGCCGTGCAGCCACCCGGTCTCGGGCCGCAGCGGGGGCAGCAGCACCCCGGCCAGCGACGGGTGCGCGGCGATCCGCATCCGCAGCGCCAGCCCGTCGGGGTCGCTGTCCCCCGCGTGCGCCTTGACCACGATGTCCCCGCACCGCACGACGGTCCCGTCAGCCCGGTCGGCGAGCAGGGTGTACTCCCCCGCGCCGGTTCCCGCGTACGCGGCGAGCGCGGCCGGCAGCGGCGGCGGCACGGATCCGGTGGCGGGGCTCACGCCCGCTCCCCTCCTTCTCCTTCCGGCCCGGCGTCCGGCTCCTCGATCCACCGGAACCACGCCGCGCCGCCCTCGATGTGCAGGAGGAACTCGGCGACCGGCCCGGCCGGGGAGAGCAGGGTCAGGGATTCGGCGATGGACGCGTACGCGGCGTCGAACCGCTCGTCGTACGCCTCCGCCTCCACGGCGGCCAGGACCGCGTCGAACCAGGGCTTCACCTCGGCGAAGCCGGGCTCGGGGGCGAAGCTGCCGTGCAGCCAGGGGAAGTCCGCCTCTTCCACCGTGATCGTGCCCAGCAGGGCGTCTTGGCGCATGAGGCGCCACCTGTCGTTGTGCTGGATCATCCCGCTCCCCTGCTCCCCCGCTCGCCCGCGCCTTGTTCAGGAGCAGGCTACGCACTCCGCGGGCATGAGAAAGGGTGCTGCCCGTCCGGCTCCCAAGCCGTACGGGCAGCACCCTTCACCTGCCGTCCGCCGCCGCGCCCCCGTCCCCACGGGGTGCGACGAGATGATGTCCCGGCCCGGGCCGCTCTCCCGGGCCCGGGGCGCCGCTCAGCGCCCCAGCATCACGCTCACGGACGACGCCTGTGCCACCACCTGATCGAAGCCCCCGAAGAGGAAGAGCAGGAGGGCGGCCAGGGGGAGCACCATGGCGGCGGCCACCAACGGGTGGCGGCGGCCGGACTCATGGCTGTTGAACGCGAATGCCTTGCGTCCCTGCCGTGCGATGTCCGCCATGGTCCTCTCCCTGTCGTTTGGCAGCGGCGGGCTTGTGACCTCGGGGGACGAGTGCTCCACCCGCCGCTTGTCTTCAACACTAGGCGCGGGAAGGGGCGCAGGCCTCATGCCCTCGTACCCCTTGCCGGGCCTCCAAGAGGATGAGGAGGCCGTCCGCGCGTACTCCCCTGGGTGGAGACGATTCCCCCGTTGTGAGGGTCTTCCCGGAGGGGGATGACCGGAGGGTAGTGACTTCTCTCACTTCCGTCACTCCCTGCGCACGCGTGTCCGGACGTGGAGTCTGCCCCGGAATCACCCGGTCCGCTCCGGTCGGGCCATGCGCCCCCGGGGCGCTTTCCCCCGGACCGTGGCCCAATCCCCTTGGCGCGAGGGCAGTTTGACCGTACGGGCAACTCCCGTACGGCCATGCGGTCGCACATCTGAACACCCCTCAAGTGGACTGCGCCGCACTGACAATCGAATAGCCGGGAGAGGGCGCGGCCTCTGAGCGCGCATGACGGATCGTCCGTAAGCTGTGCCACGTCAACAGGACGACCGGTCAGCGGGGTGGACATGGCGATGATGCGGCTCCGGCGCGAGGACCCGCGAGTCGTCGGCTCGTTCAGGCTGCACCGACGGCTCGGTGCCGGCGGCATGGGCGTGGTCTACCTGGGCTCGGACCGGCGCGGCCAGCGGGTCGCGCTCAAGGTCATCCGGCCGGATCTGGCCGAGGACCAGGAGTTCCGCTCCCGCTTCGCCCGCGAGGTCTCCGCCGCCCGGCGGATCCGCGGCGGCTGCACCGCCCGCCTGGTGGCCGCGGACCTGGAGGCCGAGCGGCCCTGGTTCGCCACCCAGTACGTGCCCGGGCCCTCGCTGCACGACAAGGTGGCCGAGGAAGGCCCGCTCACGGCCGTGCAGATCGCCGCGATCGGCGCGGCGCTGTCCGAGGGGCTCGTCGCCGTTCACGAGGCGGGGGTCGTCCACCGGGACCTCAAGCCCTCGAACATTCTTCTGTCGCCCAAGGGCCCGCGCATCATCGACTTCGGGATCGCCTGGGCCACCGGCGCGAGCACCCTCACGCACGTGGGAACGGCCGTCGGCTCCCCCGGGTTCCTCGCGCCCGAGCAGGTGCGCGGCGCCGCGGTCACCCCCGCCACGGACGTGTTCGCGCTCGGCGCCACCCTCGCGTACGCGGCGACCGCCGACTCCCCCTTCGGGCACGGCAGTTCCGAGGTCATGCTGTACCGCGTCGTGCACGAGGAGGCGCATCTGCAGGGAGTCCCGGACGCGCTCGCACCGCTCGTACGGGCCTGCCTGGCCAAGGACCCCGAGGAGCGGCCCAGCACGCTCCAGCTGTCGATGCGGCTGAAGGAGATCGCGGCCCGCGAGGCCCACGGGATGTCCGACGGCCGCCCGCCCGCGCAGCGGGCCCGGACCGACCGGCCGGCGGGGCGGCTCGCCGATCGGGGGGACAGCCGCACGGAACTGCACACGGATCGCAGCACCGGCGGCACGCCCGTACCCAGGGCGCAGGGACAGGGCCAGGGCCAGGGCCAGGGTCAGGGCCCGCACAGCGGACCGCACTCGCGGCCGTCGTCCTCCCGGAACCCGGGCGGCCAGGGCGGCCCCGGCCGCGGCGCGAACCCGTCCTCCCGCCCGACCTCTGGCCGTACGGGCGGCCGCCCGGCCCCCCGTACGACGGGGGCCGGGCGCCGGCCCTCGCGTCCGGACCCGAGGATGATGCGGCAGCGGCTGATCGTGTTCGTCGTGGTGACGCTGATCGTCGCGCTGGGCATCGCGGCGGCCCAGAAGCTCTAGGCCGCCAAGCCGCCAAGCCGCCCGGGCACCCGGCCGCCCGGGCACCCGGCCCCTGAACCTCTAGGACTCGCGGGGCGCCGGGGGGCGGGTGGCGTAGAAGGCCACCGCCGAGGCCGCGGCCACGTTGAGGGAGTCGATGCCCTCCGCCATCGGGATGCGGACCCACTCGTCGGCCGCGCGCAGGGCGTACGTGGACAGGCCGTGCCCCTCGGAGCCGAGCATGATCGCGGACCGGGCGAAGCGCTCGGCCGGGACCTGGTCCAGCGACGTGGCCTTCTCGCTCGGCGTCATGGCGAGGATGCGGTAGCCCGCCTCGCGGACCTTCTCCAGGTCGGCGGGCCACTTGTCGAGCCGCGCGTACGGGACGGAGAAGACGGAGCCCATCGAGACCTTGATGGCCCGCCGGTACAGCGGGTCCGCGCAGTCCGGAGAGAGCAGTATCGCGCTGATGCCGAGCGCGGCGGCGCTGCGGAACGCGGCGCCCAGGTTGGCGTGGTCGACGAAGCCCTCGAAGACGGCGATCCTCTGACCGGCCGCGTCGCCCGTCAGCAGGTCGTCGGCCGTGGGCAGCGGCTTGCGCTGCATGGAGGCCAGGGCCCCGCGGTGCACGTGGTAGCCGGTGACGCGTTCGGCGAGCTCGGGGCTGACGGCGTAGACCGGGGCCGGGAGCTCGTCGATGACGTCGCGCATGACGTCGACCCACTTGGCCGAGAGCAGCATCGAGCGCATCTCGTACCCGGCGTCCTTGGCCCGTCTGATCACCTTCTCGCCCTCGGCGATGAACAGGCCTTCGGCGGGCTCGCGCCGACGCCGCAGTTCGACGTCGGTCAGGCCCGTGTAGTCGCGCAGGCGCGGGTCGTCGGGGTCTTCGACGGTGATGAGATCAGCCACAGGGTGATACTGCCTTGTCCTGGGTGCGGTGCCAACGGCTCGGTTGTGCGGGGGTGCGAGGGTGCGTCGTTCTACGGCGTCTGCGGGGCGTTGACCTTCACGACGTCGCCGATGACGATGACCGCGGGGGGCCGCACCCCTTGGTCCCGTACGGTCTCGCCGACCGTGGCGAGGGTGGCGTCCACGCGGCGCTGGGCGGCGGTGGTGCCCTCCTGGATGACGGCGACCGCGGTCTCGGCGGGGCGGCCGCCGCGGACCAGCGCCTCGGCGATCAGGCCGATCTTGTCGACGCCCATGAGGATGACGAGCGTGCCGGTGAGCTTGGCCAGGGAGGCCCAGTCCACCAGGGAGCGCGGGTCGTCGGGGCCGACGTGGCCGCTGACGACGGTGAACTCGTGCGCCACGCCGCGGTGGGTGACGGGGATGCCGACCGCGCCGGGCACCGAGATGGAGCTGGAGATGCCGGGCACGACGGTGCAGGGGATGCCGGCCTCGGCGAGGGCCTGGAGCTCCTCCATGCCGCGGCCGAAGACGTACGGGTCCCCGCCCTTGAGCCGGACCACGGCCTTGCCCGCCTTGGCGTGCTCGATCAGCGCGTTGTTGATGGCCTCCTGGGCCATGAACCGGCCGTACGGGATCTTGGCCGCGTCGATGACCTCGACGTGCGGCGGGAGTTCGTCGAGGAGGTCGCGGGGGCCCAGCCGGTCGGCGATGACCACGTCGGCCTCGGCGAGGAGGCGGCGGCCGCGGACGGTGATCAGGTCGGGGTCGCCGGGGCCGCCGCCGACGAGGGAGACGCCGGGGGTGCGGGGGCGGGCGGCCGTGAGGGTGCCGTCGCGCAGCCCCTCGACGACCGCGTCCCGAACGGCGGCGGAGCGGCGGGGGTCATTGCCGCTCAGCACGGCGACGGTGACGCCCTCGACGCGGCCGGTGGCGGGGGTCCAGGCGGTGGCGGCCTCGGCGTCGTCGGCGCGGACGCACCAGACCCGCTCGCGCTCGGCCTCGGCGGAAGCGGCGTCGTTCGCGGCGCGGTCCCGGGTGGCGACGAGGGCGTACCAGGCCCCTTCGAGGTCGCCGTCCTCGTAGCGGCGGCGCTCCCAGCGGATCTCGCCGGTCTCGGCCATGGCGTCCACGGACGCAGTGGCGGAGGGCGAGACGAGCAGGACGTCGGCGCCGGCCGCGATCAGCGCGGGGAGGCGGCGCTGGGCGACCTGGCCGCCGCCGATGACGACGACGCGGCGGCCGGCCAGGCGGAGTCCGACGGGGTATGCGGGGGTGTCGGCCATGGCGGTGCGGCTCCTGTGCGGCGAGGGGGCGGCTGGCCGCTGCTGCGCTGGAGCGGCTGGGTTGACGTGCGGTTTCCGTGTCCGGGTCCACGATACGACGCGCCGGGTCGGCACTCCCGGCGGGGCCGGTGCCGTGGCGGGCCCCTGGGGCTCCGCCCCGGACCCCGCGCCTCAAACGCCGGCGGGGCTGAAATTGCGCTTCGCGCAATCCAGCCCCCTCCCGGCGTTCGAGGCAGGCCCGCGCCCGGCGGGGTTACTTCTCCGTGACGCCTGCCGAGTCGAAGGTGGCCACCTCGTGCATCGCGCGGGCCGCGCTCTGGACCAGGGGGAGGGCCAGCAGGGCGCCCGTGCCCTCGCCCAGGCGCAGGTCCAGGTCCACCAGGGGACGCAGGCCGAGCTTGTTCAGGGCCGCGACGTGGCCCGGTTCGGCGCTGCGGTGGCCCGCGATGCACGCGGAGAGGGCCTCCGGGGCGATGGCCCGGGCGACCAGGGCGGCCGCGCCCGCGCTCACGCCGTCGAGGATGACCGGTGTGCGGAGGGAGGCTCCGCCGAGCAGGAGACCGACGATCGCCGCGTGCTCCAGGCCGCCGATGGCCGCGAGGACGCCGATCGGGTCCGCCGGGTCCGGCTGGTGCAGTTCGAGGGCGCGGCGTACGACCTCGACCTTGCGGGCGTGGGTCTCGTCGTTGATGCCCGTGCCGCGACCGGTGACCTCCGCCGGGTCGACCCCGGTGAAGACCGAGATGAGGGCCGCGGACACCGTGGTGTTCGCGATGCCCATCTCGCCCGTGAGCAGGGCCTTGTTGCCCGCCGCGACCAGGTCGCGGGCCGTCTCGATGCCCACCTCGATCGCCGAGATCGCCTCCTCGCGGGTCATCGCGGGGCCGACCGAGAGGTCCGCCGTGCCCGGGCGGACCTTGCGCGGGAGCAGGCCCGGGGTGGCGGGCAGGTCGCCCGCGACGCCGACGTCGATCACACAGACCTCGGCGCCCACCTGGTTGGCGAAGGCGTTGCAGACGGCGCCGCCGCCCAGGAAGTTGGCCACCATCTGCGTGGTGACCTCCTGGGGCCAGGGGGTGACGCCCTGCGCGTGCACCCCGTGGTCGCCCGCGAAGATCGCGACCGCGGCCGGCTCGGGGATCGGCGGCGGGCAGACCCGCGAGAGGCCGGCCAGCTGGGCGGAGATGATCTCCAGCATGCCCAGCGCGCCCGCCGGCTTCGTCATGCGCTTCTGCCGCTCCCAGGCCTCACCCAGCGCCTTGGCGTCGAGCGGGCGGATGCTGGCGACCGTCTCCGAGAGCAGGTCGTGCGGCTCCTCGCCGGGCAGCGCGCGGCGCCCGTACGTCTCCTCGTGCACGACCCAGGAGAGCGGCCGACGCTGGGACCAGCCGGCCTGGGCCAGCTCGGGCTCGTCGGGGAACTCGTCGACGTAGCCGACGCACAGGTACGCGACGACCTCCAGGTGCTCCGGCAGGCCGAGCTCGCGGACCATCTCGCGCTCGTCGAAGAAGCTGACCCAGCCGACGCCGAGGCCTTCGGCGCGCGCGGCGAGCCAGAGGTTCTCGACGGCGAGGGCCGAAGAGTACGGGGCCATCTGCGGCTGGGTGTGCCGGCCGAGGGTGTGGCGGCCGCCGCGGGTGGGGTCGGCGGTGACGACGATGTTCACCGGGGTGTCGAGGATGGCCTCGATCTTGAGTTCCTTGAACTGCTTCGCCCGGGCCTTGGGCAGCGAGTTCGCGTAGGCCTCGCGCTGGCGCTGGGCGAGCTCGTGCATCGTCCGGCGGGTCTCGGCGGAGCGGATGACGACGAAGTCCCAGGGCTGGGAGTGGCCGACGCTGGGCGCGGTGTGGGCCGCCTCCAGGACGCGGAGCAGCACCTCGTGCGGGATGGGGTCGGTGCGGAAGCCCTTGCGGATGTCGCGACGCTCGCGCATGACGCGCAGGACGGCCTCGCGCTCGGCGTCCTCGTACGCGGGGGCCGGGTCGCCCGCGGCGGGCTCGGCCGGTACGGGCTCGGCGGCTACGGCTACGGCTTCGGCCTCTGCCGGGATCGGCTCCGCCGGGGTCTCGGGCCCGGCCGCGGGCTGGGGCGCCGGTGCGGCCGGTACGGGGTCCAGCGCCACGGGAGCGGGCTGCTCGGCGGCGACGGGCCCGGGCTGGGGCTCGGCGGCCGGGACCACCGCTTCCACGGGCTGCGCCTGCGGCTGCGGCTCCGCGACCGGGGCGATGACGGCCTCGAGGGGGGCGGACTCGACCGGCGCGGCCTCGGCGGCCACCGGCTCGGGGGCCGGCTCGACCACGGGTTGGACCGCGGGCTGCGGCTCGGGCGCGGACTCGGGCTCCGGCGCGACCTCGGCCGGCGCGACCTCGGCCGGCACCGGCTCGGGCGCCATCGCGAGGACCGGCTCCGGCATGACGACCGAGACCGGCTCGGCGGCGACCTCGGGCTCGGCCGGCGGCTCGGGCGCCGGGGCGGCCTCGGCCACCACGGGCTCGGGCCCCACGGCCTCGGCCACCACGGGCTCGGCCACCACGGGCTCGGGCTGAGGCTCAGGCTGCGGCTCGGCGGCGACCGCCACCGCGACCGGCTCGGGCGCGGCCTCGGCGAGCAGCGGCTGCGCCGCCCACGGCGTACCGGCCTGCGGCGGGATCTCGGCGCTCTGCGGCGCGACCGCGACGGCCTCGGCGCGCGGGATGTCCAGGTACTCGGGACCCGTGGTGGGCGGGCCGGACCGGAACGCCGGAGCGGGCGTCGGCGCCGCGGCCGGACCCCGGTCCGCGAGTGACCGTACGACTCCGCCGGTGGCCTCGGGCACGGGCGGGCCCATGTGCAGCGGGCGCCGCACCGGGGTCACCGGGGCGGTCGCGGCGGGAGCCTGCGCCTGTGCCTGGGGAGCCGGCGGGGCCACCAGGCCTCCGAGGTCGAGCGCGCCGGAGTCCCGGCCGCCCGCCTCGTGCGCGCCCGCACTGTAGGAGGAATCGGGGAACGGCTGTTCCGGGTACCCGGGCTCGGGGTAACCCATGGGCGCGGGCGCCATCGGCTGCTCGTAGGCGGCCGGGGCCTCGGCGACCGGGGCCGGCTGCTGGTACTCGGCGTACGGCGCGTCCCCGTACAGGGCGGGCTCGGGGAAGGACGGCATCGGCGGAACCACCTGCGGGTCGCTCCACGCGCCCTGGTTGCTCGGCATCAGCAGCAGTTCCTCGTCCTCCGGCCCGGCCGGGTCGTCCACGAGGTCCTGGAAGGCGTAGCCGCCGCTCAGAGGGGCCGGCATGGGAACCGGGGCGGGGATGCCCGGCTGATCCACCATGCCCGCGTTGTCCGGGTGACCCTCGCCCGGGACCTGGCCGGTGTCAGTCATGCGTACCCCTCGCCCATCGGTTTTGCCTCTTCGATCGCCCGGTCGCCCACGAGGCCTCCACGACGACCACTAAGCATTGTCGCGCCCGTCAGCCACCCTGGCGGCCATAACAGCCAGGGTCCGCTGTGGACTGCGCCACGTCGCGCGTCCGGCGGTGTCGTGGTGCCCGAATCGTCCTGGGCGCTGCGACGATCGGCCAGCCTACCCCGGCCGTTGATCCAAGCGGTCTCGGGGCACCGGGGGGCCTTCCCCGCGGGCGTCGTGGAGGGGTGCCCCGGTGCCCCGAACCGCTCAGCGGGTCACGGGGCGCTGTGCGGCCAGCAGGAAGACGACGGAGCGCTGTTGTTCGGTCCAGGTACGGGTGTCCAGGCCCACGGACTGGAGCAGCGCGCACTCGACCTCGTACCCGCCCTCGGTGAGGGCGCGGCCGATGGCCTCGGCCTCGTCGCGGGTGGAGGCGTGGCTGACGATCCGTTCCGGGCGGCGGTCGGCGACGGCCGCGACGACCTCGGCTCCGCCGCCTCCGACGCGGACGACGTCGGGCTCCGGCAGGTCCTCCAGTACGTGCGGGGCGCGTCCGGTGACGACCTGGAGCTGGACTCCGCGGTTGCGGGCCGCGGCGGTGACGCGCTCGCAGGCGTGCCGGTCGGCGTCGACGGCGATGACGGCCGCGCCGAGGGCGGCGGCGTCCACGGCGAGGGCGCCGGAGCCGGCTCCGATGTCCCAGACGAGGTCGCCGGTGCGCGGGCCGAGCCGGGCGAGCTGAGCGGCGCGCAGTTGCGCGGACTCCCCTTCGCCCACGTCGGCCTGCGGCCGGGCCCAGCCGCGTCCGGCCGTCTGGGCGGGGCCCTGGCCGAGCAGCCACGCCGGTTCGGAGGCCAGGGCCTGTCCCCCGCCGCCGATGACGATGACGACGTTGGGGTCCCGCCAGCTGTGGTCGGCGGCCTTGTCGGAGGTGAGGACGGTCACCTGCTCCTTGTCGGTGCCCAGTTCCTCGCAGATGACGAAGGTGCGGTGGACGCCGCCGAGCAGCAGCGCCAGTTCGGCGGGGCCGGCTCCGGGCGAGGTGAGGACGGCGACCTTGCCGTGGGCGCGGCAGACGTTGACGGCGCGGCGCAGGGTGCGGGGGTGGGCGACGACCACCTGGGCGTCGTCCCAGGGCATCCCGGCGCGGGCGAAGGCGGCGGCGACGGAGGAGACGGCGGGGACCACCTCGACCTCGAGGCCGTGCTCGGGGGCGCGCAGGGTGCGTACGACGCCGAAGAAGCCGGGGTCGCCGTCGGCGAAGACCACGGCGGTGCCGCGGTGTCCCGCGATGCGGCGCGCGGCGAGCCCGAGGCTGCCGAGGCGGATGCGCTCGGCGGTGGGCGGCACCTCGGGGAGTGCGAGGTGGTGGGCGGCGCCGGCCACCAAAGTGGCGGCGGAGAGCGCTGACCGGGCGGCCGCGGTCAGGGGGGAGCCGTCCCAGCCGATCACCGTGACCCGGTCGGCCATCGTCGTCAGTCTCCTGGGGTGGGGGCAGGCGAAGTTTCGTCGGGGGGTCGGGCACGGTGAGACTACCCGGTCATCGGGTCAGTTCCGGTCGGCCCCGACGGCGTGGCCGTTCGCGTCGGCCCGGTGGTCGACGTGGTATCCGTCGTATCCCTCGGAGTAACCGTCCGCAAAGCCTTCCGGATAGTCGTCGCCCTCGTCGAGGTCCTCGGGGAGCAGGCTCCAGACGATGAGGTCGGTGCGCGTGTCGGCCCAGGTGCCGTCGGGGATCTGGGTGCGCACTATCCACGCGTTGCGCAGGACGCCTTCGCTGATGCAGCCGATCTTCTGGGCCACCTGCTGGGAGGCGGTGTTGTCGGCCGCGGTGCGCAGTTCGAGGCGTTCGAAG
Source organism: Streptomyces sp. NPDC060031 (assembly GCF_042736805.1). Taxonomy (NCBI): domain Bacteria; kingdom Bacillati; phylum Actinomycetota; class Actinomycetes; order Kitasatosporales; family Streptomycetaceae; genus Streptomyces; species Streptomyces sp. NPDC060031. The sequence continues at coordinate 7,015 of NZ_JBHWVM010000097.1, read as the reverse complement.
CCCTGGTCGCGCAAGAGCCACCGGGCGACGGCGAGGACGGATTCGCTGGCGTAGCCCTCGCCGCGGGCCCAGGGGGCGGTGACGTAGCCGACCTCGGTGGCGCGGGTGCGCCAGTTGGTGTTCTGGAGGTGGACGATGCCGACGAGGCGGTGGGTGAGGAACTCGGTGACGGCGAAGACGATGCCGCGGCCCTCGGTGCGCTCGGCGTGGGAGTCCCGGGTGGCCCAGGCGTGGGCGTGGGCGTGGGTGTAGGGGTGCGGTACGCCGGTCCAGGCGGTGACGGGCTCGTCGTTCATCATCTCGGCGAGCGCGGTGACGTCCTCTTCCTCGAAGGGGCGCAGCACCAGCCGGTCCGTGCTGATGGTGACGTCCGGGAAGGTGGTAGTCATGCGCAGCTCCATGCCTGAGACCGTGGTGCGACCGTTGTGCGGGACCGTTCATGCGGGTCGTAGGCCACAGCATGCAGCATCGGCCCGGCGATGTGCATGGCCGGGGCTGCCCGGAAGCGGGCAGCGTTCGGCCCCGCGCGCCGGGGGCGGCGTGCGGGGCCGAACGGGCCGTGCGGGCCGGGCCTCAGGTGTTCAGGAGGCCGGGCTCAGGGGGCGGGGTTCAGGAGGCCGGGGTGCCGAAGGCCGGGATGACCGAGCCCTGGTACTTGTCCTCGATGAACTTCTTGACCTCGTCGGAGTTCAGCAGCTTGGCGAGCTTCTGGATCCGCGGGTCGTTCTGCTTGCCGTCCTTGACCGCCAGGAAGTTGGCGTACGGGTTGCCCTCGGCCTTCTCCAGGGCCAGCGCGTCCTTGGCGGGGCTCAGCTTGGCCTCGATGGCGTAGTTGCCGTTGATGACGGCGGCGTCCACGTCGTTCAGGGCGCGCGGGACCGTGGCGGCCTCCAGCTCCTTGAACTCCAGGCCCTTCTTGTCGGTGATGTCGGACAGCTTGGCGCTGGTGCCGGCACCTTCCTTGAGGGTGATCAGGTGGTTCGCCGCGAGCAGCTGGAGCGCGCGGCCCTCGTTGGTGGTGTCGTTGGGGACGGCGATGGTCTGGCCGGCCTTGATGTCGCCGAGGGCCTTGACCTTCTTGGAGTAGAGGCCGAGGGGCTCCAGGTGCACGTTCGCGACGGGCACGATGTGCGTGCCGTTCTTCTTGTTGAAGTCGTCGAGGTACGGCTTGTGCTGGAAGAAGTTGCCGTCGACCTGGCCCTGCTCGGTGGCGGTGTTCGGCAGGACGTAGTCCGTGAACTCCTTGACCTCCAGCTTGAGGCCGTCCTTCGCCGCGAGCTTGTCCTTGACGAAGTTGAGGATGTCGGCGTGCGGGCTCGGGGAGGCGGCGATGACGAGCGGCTTGCTCTCGTCGGCCTTGCCGCCGTCGGCCTTGGTGGAGGACGGGTCCGAGGAGCTGCCGCAGGCGGTCAGGCCGAGGGCGAGGGCGGTCGCGGTGGCGGCGAGGGCGGTGAGCTTGATGTTCTTACGCACGAAGAGTGCCTTTCTTGCTTTTGCGGGGTGATGGCCCAAGCACGACAAGTGCGGGCTTTCTGAGGGAAAAGTCTTGTCAGCCGGGGGCTGTTCAGGCTGTCCGGCCGCGGCGGGCGAGGAGGCGGACCACGCCGTCGCCGAGCAGCTGGATCACCGTGACGACGGCGATCAGGACCACGACGGTGGCGACCATGAAGCCGGTCTCGAAGCGCTGGAAGCCGTAGGTGATGGCCTTGGAGCCGAGTCCTTCGCCGCCGACCGCGCCGGCCATGGCGGAGTAGCCGACCAGGGTGATCACGGTGGTGGTGACGGCGGAGACCAGGGAGGGCAGGGCCTGCGGAAGGAGCACCTTGCCGACCAGGGTGGGGATGCCGCCGCCCATGGACTCGACGGCCTCGATCAGGCCGTGGTCCACCTCGCGGACGGCGGTCTCGACGAGCCGGGCGAAGAAGGGGATGGCGCCGATGGAGAGCGGGACGATCATGGCGGTGGGGCCGATGAAGGTGCCGACGACGGCCGTGGTGACCGGGATCAGGAAGATCAGCAGGATGATGAACGGCATCGAACGGCCGATGTTCACGATCACGCCGAGGGCCTTGTTGAGCGGCTGGTTCTGAAGGAGGCCGCCCTTGTCGGTGAGGACCAGGAGGATGCCGAGGGGCAGGCCGCCGAGGACGGTCACCAGGGTGGACCACAGGACCATGTAGAGGGTGTCGAAGGTGCCCTGCGTGAGCAGGGGCTCCATCTCGGACCAGGTCACTTGGCACCATCCTTGACCAGCTCGGCGAGTTCGGTGTCGGCGTCGACGACGTCGACCTGGAGGCCCTGCTCGCGCAGGAAGCCGATGGGCACGACGTTGTCGTCATAGCGGCCGGGGAGCTCGATGCGCATCCGGCCGATCTGCCGGCCGCCGACGGTGTCCATGGCCGCGCCGAGGATCGATATGTCGATGTTGTAGGTGCGGGCCAGCTGGGAGATGACCGGCTGGGTGGCGGTCTCCCCGTGGAAGGTCACGTCGATGACCGTGTGCTCGTCGGTGGTCGCGGAGCCGGTCAGCGGGAAGAGTTCGTGGGCGAGCTGGGATCCGGGGGTGGCCAGCAGCTCGGTGACGGTGCCGGACTCGATGACCCGTCCGTGCTTCATCAGGGCGGCCGAGTCGCAGACCGACTTGACCACGTCCATCTCGTGCGTGATGAGCAGGACGGTCAGGCCGAGCTGCCGGTTGAGGTCGCGCAGCAGCTGGAGGATCGAGCGGGTGGTCTCGGGGTCGAGGGCGCTGGTGGCCTCGTCCGACAGCAGCACCTTGGGGTCGCCGGCCAGGGCGCGGGCGATGCCGACGCGCTGCTTCTGGCCGCCGGAGAGCTGGCCGGGGTAGGCCTTGGCCTTGTCGGCGAGGCCGACGAGGTCGAGGAGTTCGGCGGCCTTGCGGGAGCGCTCGCGGCCGGGGACGCCGAGGATCTCCAGCGGGAGTTCGATGTTGCCCTGGACGGTGCGCGAGGACAGCAGGTTGAAGTGCTGGAAGACCATGCCGATGCGGCTGCGGGCCTCGCGGAGCTCCTTGCCGGCTCGCCGGCCGCGGCCGGCGAGCGCGGTGAGGTCGACTCCGTCGACGGTCACGGTGCCGGCGGTGGGGCGCTCCAGCAGGTTCACGCAGCGGATGAGGGAGGACTTGCCGGCGCCGCTCTGGCCGATGACTCCGTAGACCTCGCCCTCGCGGACGTGCAGATCGACGCCGTCCAGGGCGGTGACCTCACGGCCACGGGACTGGTAGACCTTCGTGAGGCCCGATGTGGTGATCACAGGATTTCCGTCGCTGTCGAGTGCACGGCGCAGCGGGGTGCCGGGCACGGGGCAAACATCTGGGGACGCGATACGGGTCGAACCGTCAGAAAACGATGGCGGTGACGCGTGCGTGGGGCAGTAGCGGTCCGGGGTTCACGCGGAGGTGTCGGACGGGCTCGGCCGGTCTCGCTTCGGGGCGCGAGACTGCAGGAAGGGGGCCCTCAGAAGGCGCACATTCGACACATACAACGAGCACCGGGCGTCATCGTCGCCTCGGTCGCAAGGGTGCGGCTGCTCGTCGTGGTCATGGGCCCAAGTAAAGCAGACACATCCCTTGACCGATCAACGATGTCCGGATAGCGGACAGATTCCGGCCACATAGCGGACAGCACCGGTCACGGCCGGCCTTCCGTCCCGATCGGCAGATCATCCGGGCTGACCTGCACGGACACGGCCGAGAGGTCCCGTACGACCACGTCCGCGTCGAGTTCGCCTGCGATGTGCGCTGTGGTCAAGGCCACGGCCCTCGTGCCGACCGCGCGCCCCGCCCGTCGAACGGCGTGCGAAGCCCTGAGCAGGGGTGCGCGCACTGGGTCTTTCGGCCCGTAATACGCTCCCTGCATGCTCGACGCCCTGACGGTCGCCATCGGCGTGGCCGCACTCGCCCTCGCCGCCTGGTGCGGTTTCGCCGCCTGGCGGGACCAGCCGACCAAGGACTGGCACTTCATCGGCATGGCCGTGGTGACCGTTCTGGTCCTCGCCCAGCTGGTGATCGGCCTGGTCCAGCTCGCCCGCGGCGAGAAGCCGGGGCAGGGCACGGTGCTGTTCGTGGCGTACCTGCTGGGCGCCCTCGCGGCCGTTCCGGCCGCCGCGCTGCTCTCGCTGACCGAGCGGACCAAGTGGGGCTCGGTGACGGTGGCCGCGGGCGCGGTCGTCCTCGCCGTCCTCGAAGTACGGCTCTACGACATCTGGGGATCCACCGGTGCCTGACACGACGACTGCCACTCCCGCCGCGCGCAAGCGGCTGGTCTCCGGCCCGGGGCTGCTGCTGGTCTGGCTGTACGGGGTGATGGTGGTGGGCGCGGTCTCGCGGTCGGCCTACCAGATCTCCACCGAGTTCGACCGGGCGCCGCTGGCGTACTCGCTGTCCGCGGCGGCGGCACTGGTGTACGCCTTCATCACGTACTCGCTGGTGCGCGGCGGGGAGAGGGCCCGCAAGGCGGCGCTGGTGTGCTGCGCCGCCGAGCTGGTCGGCGTACTGGCGGTGGGGGCCTGGACGCTGGCGCGCCCCGAGGCGTTCCCCGACGCGACCGTGTGGTCCGACTTTGGGATGGGCTACCTGTTCATCCCGGTGATCCTGCCGATCACCGGGATGCTCTGGCTGCGCAAGCGCTGATCCGGCCCCTGCTTCAGCCCCTGCGTCAGGCGCTGACGGTGAAGTCGGAGGCCTCCTTGGCCTCCTTCTCCAGGATCACCAGCCGGACGCCGTCGGAGGCGGTGCGGCCGCCGACCTGCGTGTAGCCGGCCTTGCGGTACAGACGCAGGTTGCTCTCGCTCTTGTGCCCGGTGTGCAGCCGGTAGCGGGCGGTCCCGTCGTGGCCCGCGAGGGCCTCCTCGACGGCGCGCAGCAGCCGGGCGCCGAGGCCGTGGCCCTGCAGGCGCGGGTGCACGCAGAGCTTGGCGATCTTGCCGGTGCCCTCCTCGTCGACGTTGCCGCGCACCGCGCCGACGATCTCGTCGCCGAGCCGGGCCACCAGTACGGTGTCCGTCGCCAGTTCCGCCTTGAGGGAGTCCAGGGACTGGGTGAGGGGCTGGATGCGGTAGTTGCCGTACAGCTCGGCCTCGCGCTGGAACGCCAGGTACTGCAGTTTGATGATCTGCTCGGCGTCCTCGGCAGCTGCTGCCGAAATGGTCACGCTCATGCCCATGTGCGCATGCCTCCCGCTCACCTGGTGGCCCGTTGGTCTACCGCTCCTTTCCCCACAGGCGAGGAGCCGCAACCTCTGCAGCCAGCATTCTGCGCAGACATCCCAGGCAACGGGAACGGACCGGCCCCAAACTTCCTTGTGAGATACCCAACTCTCCTGCGATTTCACGGTAAGTGAGGTCCCTGGGCGAAAGAAGTGCCCCCATCAGCTCCGGACACCGTCCGGGCAATCGGGCGACCGCCGATCGGAGGGCCCGGTTCTCCTCGCCGTGCAGGAGGGCGTCTTCCGGTTCCGTGACCGCACTGGTGAGCGGCCCCCCGTGTTCCCCTTCTCCCCCGTCCGCGCGCTGGCGGCGGTGGCCGTACGGGACTTCGCGCCGGGCCCGGCGGCGCGCGCGGCGGGCCTCGGCCCGTACCGCCCGGCGCAGCCAGCGCGCGGGCTCGGCGGCGGCGCGCCGGCACTGGTCGTCGCGCTCCAGCAGCCTGACCCAGACGGCTTGTTCCAGGTCGGCCGCCTCCACTCCGGTGCCCGCGGCCTCGGCGGCCGCCTCGGCCGAGAGCAGCGGGCCGAGCTTCTCAAAGAGGTCAGGCTTCAGCAGGTCCATGCCGGGCGGGACGCGAAGGCCGCGCCGGGCGGTTTCCCCGCCGGGCGCGGCCCACTCGTACGAGGAGCTCCGCCTAGCGGTTGACGCCCCGGCCCGGGCGGAAGTCCTCGGCCGCGAGGAGCCCGGTGTCCGCGTTGTCGGTGAAGATGCCGTCGATGCCCTGTTCGAAGTACGTGCGGAAGGCGCCGAAGGCGTCCCCGTACGCGTTCGGGTCGGTCCCCTTGCGGAAGTCGGCCGGCAGGAAGGTGTTCTCGTTGCGCGCGGTGTAGGGGTGCAGGATCAGCCCCTGCGCGTGGGCGTCCTTGACCAGGGTGGTCGGGGGCAGGAGCTTGCCGGCCGCGTCGCGCGGCAGGATCAGGTCCATGGTCGGGCCGATGCCCTGGGCGAAGCCGGCGATCCACTTCAGGCCACCGGGCTTGACCAGGTCCGCGACCGTACGGGGGTCGTGGGCCAGTTCGAAGTCCCACGGGCGGGTGGCGGCGCCGGACAGGAGCACCACGCGCGGCGCCGAGACCAGCCTGGACAGCCGCTGGATGCTGGACGGCTCGAAGGACTGGAGGAAGAGGGGCGCGCCCCGGCCGTCGCGGCCGTAGCGGCGCAGCAGTCTGGCGAGCGGCTCCTCCAGGCCGAGGCCGAGCGAGCGGAAGTAGCTGGGGTGCTTGGTCTCGACGTGCAGCCAGACCTTCTTGCCGCGGCGCTTGCCCTCGCGGTCGGCCCAGCGCAGCACCTCCTCGAAGGTGGGCACCGCCCAGCGGCCGTCGTAGAGCGTGTTGCGCTGGCGGACGGCGGGGATGCGTTCCTTCGCGCGCAGGGTCTTCAGCTCGGCGAGGGTGAAGTCCTCGGTGAACCAGCCGGTGAGGGAGACCCCGTCGATCGACTTGGTGGTGCGCCGGGACGCGAACTCGGGGTGGTCGCCGACGTCGGTGGTGGCGCCGATCTCGTTCTCGTGGCGGCATACGAGATGGCCGTCCTTGGTGGGGACGAGGTCCTGCTCGATGACGTCGGCGCCCAGATCGAGGGCGAGCTGGTAGGAGCCGAGCGTGTGCTCGGGCCGGTACCCGCTGGCCCCGCGGTGTCCGATGACCGTCGGGACGGGGAGGTCCCGGTACCCGCCGCCGCCCCCGTGGCCGCCTTCGGCGGCCGAGGCGGATCCCCCCGAGAGCCCGGTCAGGCCGCCGCCCGCTGCCAGGACGGCCGCCCCCAGGACCGTGCGCCGCGCTGCCCCACC
>NZ_JBHWVM010000096.1:0-27850 GCF_042736805.1 Streptomyces sp. NPDC060031 | reverse complement strand
CTCACCGGCAGTGGGCGGCTTATGTCCGGCCCCCAGACGGCGGTCAGCCGCTTGGCCGGGCGGACTGTGTAGCGATCTGATGCGCCCGGCCTCCCGCCAGACCCTCTCCCGTCCCTGGACACCACACCACCCGGCCGTTCCTTCGGGGGCTTCCCGGAAGGACAGTGGACTGACGGGACGCCCCCGGACCCCGTCAACGCCACCGAACACACGCGTCCCGAACGTCACCCCACCCCCGGCCGGCCGGTCGGCCCCGCCGCCACGAAGCGGATCACCGTCCCCGGGCGGGCCTGGGCCGCCGCGTCCAGGGCGGGGCCCCGCGGGACCACGCCGATCACCGGGTAGCCGCCGGTCACGGGATGGTCGGCCAGGAACACCACCGGGCGGCCGTCCGGCGGGACCTGGACCGCGCCCAGGACCATGCCCTCGCTCGGGAGTTCTCCGGTCCGGGCCCGGGTCAGCGGCGGACCTTCCGTGCGCAGGCCGATGCGGTTCGAGGCCGCCGAGACCCGGTAGTGCGCCCGCCACAGCCCCGCGGTCGAAGCCGGGGTGAACCAGTCCGCTCTGGGCCCCGGCCGGAGCGGGAGCACCAGTTCCGTCGGGGGGCCCGGCGCGGCCGGGGCGTCGACCCCGTGGACCGGGTCCGGGCCCGGGGTGCCCACCGGGAGCAGCGCCCCCGCCGACAGCGCGGCGGGACCCAGGCCCGACAGCAGGTCGGTGGAGCGACTGCCGAGGACCGGCTCCGCGGCGAACCCTCCCCGCACGGCGACATAGCTGCGCAGGCCCGGCTCCGCCCGGCCGATGTCCACCTCCGCCCCTGCCCGGAGCCGGACCGGGGCTCCCCAGGCCACCGGGTGACCGGAGGCTCGTACGGCGCAGGGCGCGCCCGTGACCGCGATCACCACCGGGGCCAGGGCGCGCAGACGCACGCCGTCCAGGGTCGTCTCCAGCGTGGCGGCCTGCGGCGGGTTGCCCAGCAGGCGGTTGGCCAGCCGGTGCGCTCCCGTGTCCAGGGCCCCCGACCGGGGCACGCCCAGGTGCGCGTACCCGGGCCGGCCCAGGTCCTGGACCGTGGTCAGCGCTCCGGGTCGCAGTACCTCGAAGCCGTTCACGAGCCCTCCCGCGTGAAGCGCACCCGTACCCCCGGCGCGAACAGCGCGGCCGGCTCCCGCCGCGGGTCCCAGAGCACCGCCCGCGTGGATCCGATCAGCTGCCAGCCGCCGGGGGAGGAGCGCGGGTAGACGCCCGCGTACTCGCCGGCCAGGGCCAGCGAGCCGGCCGGCACCGCCGTACGGGGCGTGGCCCGGCGGGGCAGGTGGAGGTGTCGGGGGAGCCCGGTCAGGTAGCCGAACCCGGGCGCGAAGCCGCAGAACGCCACCCGGAAGTGGGTACCGCCGATGATCCCCGGCACCTCGCCCTCGGTCACCCCCCAAAGCCGGGCCACCTCCGCCAGGTCCGGGCCGTCGTACCGCACCGGGACCGTGACCAGCGGCCCCTCGGCGGCGGCGAGCGGCGCGACCTCCCAGCGGGCGATGCGGGACGCCAGCGCGCGCGGATCCGCGATCCCGTCCAGCAGCACGGTCCGCGCGGCGGGCACGATGTCCCGTACGCCGCCCAGCTCGCCCGCGTCGCGCCGGCGCAGCAGCTCCGCGTGCACCGCGGCGACCTCGGCGGCCGAGTCCACCTCGAGGAGCAGAGCCTCGGCGCCGACCGGCAGCGCCCTGACGCTCACGCGAAGGCCTCCACCCGGACCCCGGCCGCGTCCAGCGCCTGCCGGACGCGCAGTGCGAGACCGGCCGCACCGGGGGTGTCCCCGTGCAGGCACAGCGAGCGCGCGGCCACCGCGATGCGGGAGCCGTCGGCGGCCGTCACCGCGCCCTCGGCGGCCATGCGTACGGCGCGTTCGACGACGGCGTCCGGGTCGGTCACCACCGCTCCGGCCTCCCCGCGCGGCACCAGGGTCCCGGCCGGTGTGTAGGCGCGGTCAGCGAAGGCCTCCGGGACGGGGGTCAGTCCGGCCTCCTCGGCGGCGGTGAGCAGCAGCGAACCGGGCAGGCCCAGCACGGGCAGCGCCCCGGCCGGGGCGGCCAGCCGCACTCCGGCGACGACCGCGGCCGCCTGGTCGGCGTCGTACACGGTGCGGTTGTACAGCGCGCCGTGCGGTTTGACGTACGACACCCGGGAGCCGGCCGCCCGCGCGAAGACCTCCAGCGCGCCGATCTGGTAGGCCACCTCGTCGGCGAGCTCGCCCGGCGGGACGTCCATGGAGCGCCGGCCGAAGCCGGCGAGGTCGCGGTACGAGACCTGCGCGCCGATCCGTACCCCGCGGCCGGCCGCCAGTTCGCAGACGCGGCGCATGATGGACGGGTCCCCGGCGTGGAAGCCGCAGGCCACGTTGGCACTCGTGACGACGGACAGCAGGGCCTCGTCGTCGGTCAGCGTCCAGCGCCCGAAGCCCTCGCCGAGGTCGGCGTTGAGGTCGATCGGAAGCATGACCCGAGGTGTGATCAGAGGTGTGATCATGGAAGCCATGCGGTGAGCGTAGAACAGCGCCCGCGCCGGGCGCCCGCGGTGTTCCGGGGCGCCGGGGACCGATCCGGCCGAACCATGCCGTTTGGGATGTTGTCAGTGTCAGCGCCTAGTCTTTGTCCGTGACTCTCCCCGCCCCGGCCAAGACCCTCCCGTCCCCGGCGCCGGGCCCGGCCGCCGACGAGGGCCTGGCTCGGCGGCTGCGCGCGCTCGCCTGCACCGCTCCGCTGCACGACCTCGACGTCCGCAAGGCCAATCTGGCCGGCGAGTACGGGGTCTACGCGATGGCGGAGGTGGCCCTCGCCGCGATCGACCTGGTCACCCTCAACATGGACTTCGACACCGGAGCCGACCACGAGCAGATAGTGGCCAGGCTGCTGCCGCGCGTCGCCGCGCAGGCGCCCGGCCGTCCGGCGGCGGAGCACGAGCGGGTGGCCCGCTGGGTGCTGGAGAACCTGATCAACGTGGGCAGCGTGGACCGCGGCTTCCGCGCGATCTACGGCACGTTCGGGCCGGACGGGGTGTACGTCCGCCGCGACTACGACTTCAAGCTGATCGAAGAGGTGCCGGGGTACGGCGGCGCCGTGTACCTGCGCACCACGGACGAGGCCGTGAACGTACTCGTCGGCGCCCTCGACACGGACGTCACCAGCGCGCAGATCGCGGCCGAGGTGAAGCTGGAGGTCCTGGTCAGCCGGGGCCGGCTTGCGGACGCCCAGCTCGCGGCGGAACAAGCCCGCTACCGGACGGTGCAGTACGCCGAGACCCTGCGCCGCACGCTGGACGCGACGCGGCGCAACGTCCGCGCGGTGGACTGGCTGGTGGCCGTCCCGGACATGATCGCCGAAGCGCTCGACCACGTCGCGGACCGCTACCGCCACGAGAACGCGATCCTCACCAACATCCGCAAGGCGCGCGACGAGGCGGAGGAGCCGGACAACAAGCGGCGCGCCGCCGAGCTCGTGGACATCGTCAAGGACTGCATCCGCCGGCACACCCAGCTCCAGTCGCGCCTCCTGGACGCCGGCCCGCTGTTCCGTGCCGAGCAGGACCGCCAGGCCTTCGCCGCGCCCGCGCCGCGCTCCGGCATCGACCTGTACGGCCAGCTGGTCGCCCCCGTGCTGCCGCTGGCGGTGGAGCGCGCCTCCCGCGTGACGGACGCCTTCTTCGCCGCCGGCGCGGGTCTGCGCACCCCGGTCTCGGTGCGGGTCGGCGACCTCGTCGAGATACTGCTGACCCCGCCGGTGGAGCGGGAGCACCTCGGCGCGGAGATGCCGGAGCCGGACCTCATCGCGACCCCGGACGACAGCCGCTTCAGCGAGGAGCAGCTCGCCGCCGCGATGCAGCTCCTCGACCTCCCGCACGACGCCCCGCGCCGGCTGTCCGGACTCCTGGCGCAGGCCCGTCGCGCCGACCCCGACCTGCCGTACCTGGTGGCCCTGCTGGCCGTCCACGCGGCGAGCCCGGCGGTGGGCACGGCGTACCGCCAGGGCGAGGAGCGGCTGCTGTTCGCCGTGGACGACGGTACCGAGCTCGACGACCCGGAATTCGGCGGCGCGGACCTGATCGTCGGCACCGCGCTCCTGGACGCGGCCGCGATGACCGCGGACCGCACGGAGGCGGCATGACCCCGGCGGCACCCCGGGCGGCCACCCGCGCCCCCGCGACGACCGGCCGACGCACGATCCCCCGAACCGCGCCCCCGGCCGCGTACGGCACCGCCTCCCGCCGCCGACCGGACCCCGGGGCACCCGCGGACGCGTCCCCGCGCCGCACTGACGAAGACCACCGCACCGCCGAGGAGACGTACCCGTGAGCGAGCACCACGCCGAGCACCCCGCGTGGAGTGAGGCCGACGCGCCGTCGGCCCCCGCCGCGCCCGCCCCCGGAGGGACCGTCACGCCCGCCGACGCGGCCGACGCCGCCCGGCTCGTGGCCTTCGGGCTGCAGCCCAAGCTGCTGCCCGCCCGCGACGCCGAGTACGCCGAGCTGCTGCGCCGCTACCGCGAGGAACCCGCCTTCGGGCGGCTCGCCGATGCCGTCGCCACCGGCCTCGGGCTCGTCGTCCTGGAGGTGTCGCCCCGCGCCGGCATGGCCGTCGCCGCCGGCGAGGACTCCGTCTTCGCCGTCCGCATGGGCGACTACGCCCGCCGCACCACCGCCGACTCCGCGGACCGCTTCCTGCACGGCCTCGCCCACCTCGCCGTCGCCGCCCTCGCCTTCCCCCGCCCCGAGGACCTCGCCGACGACGGCTACATCGGCCGCATCACCGTCAACGGCGTCGACGCCTTCGTCCGGCAGACCTGCCGCCGTCTGGAGGAGCGCGCCGAGGAGCTCGGCGAGAACACCGACCCCGCCTCCGACGCCCCCGGCCTGGAGGCCGCCTGGCGCGTCTACGCCCGCCGCAGCGCGACCGGCGCCACCAAGGACGCCCGCCGCCTGGCCGGCTCCACCACCGGCATCGTCGGCAAGGCCGCCGCCTTCCTCACCGAATCCGGCTTCCTCCAGCGCACCGGCGACGACGCCGGCGGTACGTACCGCACCACCCCCCGCTACCAGCTCCAGGTCCGCGACATGGCGGGCAGCGCGGCCATGGCCGAGCTCCTGGAACTCGGCGTGGTCCCCGTCAGCGACGGCTGCGCCACGCTCCTGCCGCCGCCCGAGGGCGACGACCTGGAGCTCGCCGCCGACGCGGGCCTGCCGTTCCACGCCTGAGTCACCCGTCCCCGTACGACCTACGAAAGACCACGAGAGTCCGCCGCCATGTACGAGCTGTCCCGGATCCGCCTCTACTCCATCGGGCCCGCCGGCGCACGCTACGCCGACACCGTGCTCGACCTGCGCGGAGTCGGTGAGCCGGTGCCCCACCCGGCGCCCACGCAGGCGGAGTTCTTCCAGGACGAGCCGACCGGCCCGCCGCGCCGCCCCGCGCCCGCGGGCGTGCTCTTCCTGGAGAACGGCGGCGGCAAGTCCGTCCTGCTCAAGCTGATCTTCTCGGTGATGCTCCCCGGCCACCGCAACACCCTCGGCGGCGCGAGCTCCGGCGTACTGCGCAAGTTCCTGCTCGCCGACGACTGCGGCCACGTGGCCCTGGAGTGGCAGCACACCCAGACCGGCGAGTGCGTCGTCGTCGGCAAGGTCAGCGAGTGGCGGGGCCGCCAGGTCTCCAACGACCCGCGCAAGTTCGCCGAGGCCTGGTACTCCTTCCGACCCGGCCCGGGCCTGAGCCTCGACAACCTGCCCGTCGCCGAGGCCACCGCCGTGCGCCCGCCCGTCGAAGGCGCCTCCGGCGCCCAGGGCCGCCGCCGCACCATGAAGGGCTTCCGCGACGCCCTCACCGAGGCCGGCAAGGCGTACCCGCACCTCGAGGTGTACTTCGAGGAGATCCACGACCGCTGGAACGAGCACCTCACCGAACTCGGCCTCGACCCCGAACTCTTCCGCTACCAGCGCGAGATGAACGCCGACGAGGGCGAGGCCGCCGGCCTCTTCGCGGTCAAGAAGGACTCCGACTTCACCGACCTGCTGCTGCGCGCCGTCACCGACACCCGCGACACCGACGGCCTCGCCGACCTCGTCCACGGCTTCGGCAACAAGCTCGGCCGCCGCGCCGAGCTGATGGCCGAACGCGACTTCACCGCCGGCTCGGTGGACCTGCTGACCCGCATCGTCGAGGCCGCCGCGAACCGCTCCCGGCTGCGCGACGTCCACGCCGGCGCGGAACGCCGTACGCGCACCCTCGCCCGGCGGCTGTCCGCCCGCGCGGGCGAGGAGCGCGGCCGCGCCGCCGACCTCGCCCAGCGGGTCACGGGCGCCGCCCACGAGGTCACCGCCGCCGAGTCCGCGCGGGACCGCAGCGCCGCAGTCTCCGCCGAACTCGCCTACCGGCACGCCTCGCTGGCGCTGACCGTCGCCGACAAGGCCGCCGCCGCCCAGCGCCGCGAGCTCCTCGAAGCCCGCACCCTGCACGCCGCCTGGCAGGCCGCCGAGAACGTGCTGCGCCACCGTGCCGCCGCCGACCGCTCCGCCCGCGTCGCCGCCGCCATCCTGGAGGCCGAGCGGGACGCCGCCCCGGCGCTCGCCGCGCGCGCCACCGCCGCGATCGAGCTCGTGCGGGCCCTGCACACCGCCGCCGAGCACGGCGAACGCCTCGCCAACGAGGAGGAGGAGCGTTCCGCCGGACTGCAGGCCGCCGGCGAAGCCGCCCACCGCGACGCCACCGCCGCCGCCACGGCCGCCCAGCGCGCCCGCAGCGAGGCCGAGCACCTGCGCTCGCGCCTGGCCGAGGTCGAGCAGGAGACCGCCGAGGCCGTACGGGCCGGCTGGCTCGACGACACCGCCCCCGACGCCGACCCGGCCCGCGCCGCCCTGGCCGCCAGCGACGCCGAGAAGACGGCCGTGGCCGCCTGGGACGAGTCCCGCGAGGCCGCGCGCGCCACCTCCGACGCCGCGCGCGAGGCCGCCGCCGCGGAATCCCGCGCCGAACTCACCGCCGCCCGCGCCGCGGACGCCGCCGACGCGGCCGAAGCCGCCCACGACGCCGAGCACCGTGCGGCCGCCTCCCTCGCCGAATCCCCGCGCCTGGCCGCCCTCCTGGGCCTCCCGTCGGCCCCGGACGAGTCGTTCCCGCACCAGCGCGCGGGCCGGGCGGCCGACTCCGGCCCCGCGGGCCCGGGCGCCGCGCCGGGCGCAGCCCAGGACGCCCCGGCCGCAGGCGGCCTGACCCCCGAGGACCTCGACCGGGGCGCCGACGACCTGCGCACCCTGCTCACCGACGGAGTCGCGGCGGCCGAGCGCCAGCTGTTCGAGCTCCGCACCGCCGCCGCCGACGACGCCCGCATCCTCGGCGCCCTCGGCGACGGCGGGCTGCTGCCGCCCGGCCCCGACGTCCTCGCCACCGTCGAGTACCTCGGCGAACACGGCATCCCCGCCCTGCCCGGCTGGCGCTACCTCGCCCAGTCCGTGGCCCCCGCCGACCACGCCGCCGTGCTGGCCGCCCGCCCCGAACTCGTCGACGGCGTCGTCATCACCGACCCCGACACGCACGCCCGGGCCCGCGAGGTGCTTTCCGGCGCGGCGCTGCTGCCCCGCTCCACCGTCGCCGTGGGCACCGCTGCCGCGCTGCTGGCGCCGACACCGCCCGCGGACGGCGATTCGGCGGTGTCGAGCATTTTCATCGTTTCGCCGAACCCGGCCATGCACGACGAGGGCGCCGCCGACGAGGAGCGCCAGGCCCTGCGCACCCGCGCGAGTGCCCGCGACACCGAGATCCGGGACCTGGCCGCCCGGCTCTCCGGCGACCGCGAGCTCGCCGCCCGCCTGACGTCCTGGCGCACCGGTTGCCCGCCCGGCCGCCTCGCCGAGCTCGCGGAGCAGGCGCGGGCCGCCCGTGCGTTCGCCGAGGAGGCCGACGCCGAGCTCGCGGAGGCCCGTACCGTACGCGCCGAGGCGGACGAGGCGGCTGCCGACGCCGCCCGCGTCCGCGAGGAGCGCCAGGACGCCGCCCAGCGCGCCCGCCGCGTCGCCGATGCCCTCGCGGGCCTCGCCTTCCGCCTGCGCGAGCGCGCCGGCTGGCAGGCCAAGCTCCGCGAACTCGCCGACGACGCCGCCGAGTCCGAGGCCCGCGCCGAGGTCTGCCTGGACCGCGCCCGCGCCGCCGACGAGGACCGCCGCGCCGCGCAGCGCGCCGCGGACGACGCCCGCCGCACCGCCCGCGCCCTGCGGGCAGAGCGCGCCGAGATCGCGGGCGCTCCCGAGCCGCTCCCCGAGGCCGACGGGGCCCCGAAGGCCCCTCTGCCGGACCTGCGCGAGGCCTACCGCGCCGCCTCCCAGCTCTACGAGAAGGTCGGCGTCGGCGCCGACCTGCGTGCCGAGCAGGCCCGCGCCGAGAGCGACGAGAGCGCCGCCCTCGCCGAACTCGACCGCCTCACCAACAAGGTCCGCACCCGCGCCGCCCAGCTCCTCGAAGGCACCGACGGCTCCGACGGCCCCTCCCGCCAGGCGGCGGCCGCCCGCGCCGAGTCCCTCGTGCAGATGCTGGAGACGCGTGCCTCCACCGCGAGCGAGCAGCTCGGCCGGCTGCGCGGCGAGGCCGAACGCCACGCCCCCGCCGAAGGCGAGGCGCACACGGAGCTCCCCGACGAGCTGATCCCCGAACACGTCGAACACGCGCAGGCCCTGCTGCGTACGGCCACGGCCCAGCTCGCCGCGCACACCGCGGCCGTGGAGGGCGCCCGCGCGGCCCACGCCGACCTGCTGCGCGCCCACCGCGCAGCCGAGGACGGCGCCGGCGGTTTCGACGAGACCGCGGCCCTGCTGCGGGACCTCCTGCGCGACCACGCCCACGCCGACGAGGAGCAGGAGCCGGTGTCGCACCCGGGCACCCTGGAGGAGGCCCGCCAGTCGGCCACCGAGGCCCGCCGCTCGCTGCGCGCCTGCGCGGCCGACCTCTCCGCCGCCGAGTCCGGGGTCCGCGAGGCCTGCGACATCCTGGTCCGGCACGCCAACGCCAACCGCTACGAGCAGGTGCGCACCCCCGCGCGCCAGCAGATCCGCGAACTGCCCGCCTCCGCCCTGCCCGAGCACGCGGCGGCCTGGGCGGCGGCCTTCGCCCCCCGGCTGCGCGTCCTCACCGACGAACTGGCGCAGCTGGAGCGCAACCGGGACAGCATCGTCGACCGGCTGCGCGGACTGGTGGAGTCCGCCCTGGCCACCCTGCGCTCCGCCCAGCGGCTCTCCCAGCTCCCCGAGGGCCTGGGGGAGTGGTCGGGCCAGGAGTTCCTGCGCATCCGTTTCGAGGAGCCCGACCAGGCGACCCTCACGGAACGCCTCGGCGAGGTCATCGACGAGGCGACCCGCGCCGCGGTGAAGAAGAACAGCACCGCCTCCTTCGGCGAAGGCCGCCGCGACGGCATGTCCCTGCTGCTGCGCGGTGTCCAGGCGGCGCTGGAGCCCAGGGGCATCTCGGTGGAGATCCTGAAGCCGGACGCGGTGCTGCGCGCCGAGCGCGTGCCGGTGGGGCAGATGGGCGACGTCTTCTCCGGCGGCCAGCTGCTGACCGCCGCGATCGCGCTGTACTGCACCATGGCGGCGCTGCGCAGCAACGACCGCGGCCGCGACAAGCACCGCCACGCGGGGACGCTGTTCCTCGACAACCCGATCGGGCGCGCGAACGCCACGTACCTGCTGGAGCTCCAGCGGGCCGTCTCGGACGCGCTGGGCGTCCAGCTGCTCTACACGACGGGCCTCTTCGACACCACGGCCCTCGCCGAATTCCCGCTGGTCATCCGGCTGCGCAACGACGCCGACCTGCGGGCGGGCCTGAAGTACATCAGCGTCGAGGAGCACCTGCGCCCGGGCCTGCCGCAGCAGTCCCCGCAGGAGGAGACGATCCACGGCGAGATCACGGCGACCCGCATGTTCCGCAGGAGCTGACCGGGCGGGCGGGCTCCGGGCCGCGGCGCCACCGCCGGCCGGCCCGGCCCGCTAGCGCCGGTTGGGAGCTGGAAAGCCGCCGTCGGGCCGGGGTATTCGGCCCGGGGCGGCGCGCTCGGGCCGTCCGGCCCGTCCGGCCCGTCCGGCCTCCCGGCGGGCCCTGCGCTGTTCGCGCCGGCGGCCCCGCGCCGTGCTGCTCGGCTCCGACAGGACCCCGTACCGCTGGTTCCACATCTGCCGGGTGATCAGTACGTCCAGCACCCCCCAGGTGGCCACGACGGTGCCGGCCACCGCACCGATGACCATCGGGAACGCCAGCCAGGATCCGGTGAGGGTGAGGAAGAAGGTGATGGTGGCCTCGGTCAGCGTCACGGCCACTATCAGCACCGCCCGCACCGCGGACGTCCGCACCGGGTCCGGCATCCGCCGGCTGCGGGCCGGCTCCTCCACCCACAGGCCGCCCCCCGGCGCGCCGAATTCCGCGCGACCGCGACCGTCCTCGTACGTCCCGTTCCCCATGGTGCGCTCCCTCCCCTCCGCGCGGCGGCTCATGCCCACCCCTACACGTCTACCCCGACACGCCCACCCGAACAGGTAGACGTTCGGCGCCGTCGGGAGATTCCCGGATCGCGGACATTCGTGCCGCTCTCCAACATCGCGGAACGAACAATTCCAGCCATCCATCCGGTGGTGGGAACCGACACCCCACCAGGTGTCATCTGCCACATACCGGACGGCACTTGCCCGGAAGTGTCGGACAACTCGTGATCTTTACCCCGGGGCCCGGCCGAAAACGTCCGGACACGTCTTCGAAGCACGTCCGTGGCAGTAGTAGGCTCACGCCGTTTAAATGACGAAACACCGACCCCCGACAACGGGGTTGAGCTGGGGGAGGCTGGGGAGGCCATGCGCTTTCGCGGGAAGTCCATCCGCCGGAAGATCGTGGCGTTGCTCCTTGTGCCGCTCGTCTCCCTGACCGCCCTGTGGGGCTTCGCGACCTTCATCACCGGCCGCGAGGCCGTCCAACTCCTCGACGTCGCCTACGTCATCGACAAGGTCGGCTACCCCATCGAGGACGTCGTCCGCGTGGTCCAGAAGGAGCGCCGACAGACCCTCGTGGTCCTGGGCGACCCCACCGCCGCGACCGCGACCACCGAACTCGCGAGGCGACGCGCCGCCACCGACGAACTCGTCGGGAAGATGACCACGGACGCCAAGGACCCCAAGGTCCAAGGCGAACTCAGCCCGGACGCGGCCCGCCGGCTCAACTCCATCCTCGACGCCGTCCACGGCATCGGCGCGCTCCGCGGCTCCGTCGACAAGACCGCCATCGACCCCGGCCAGGCACTGGAGCTCTACAGCCGGCTCGTCGACCCCTGCTACGAGTTCCTGTTGAACCTCCACGCCCTCGAGGACGTGGAGATGGACAAGCAGGGCCGCGCCCTCGTCGGCATCACCCGGGCCCGCGAGACGCTCTCGCGCGAGGACGCCGTCATCGCCGCGGCCCTCGCCGCCCGCAGCGTGAGCGCCACCGACATCCGGCAGGTGTCCGACTCCGCCGCCAACCGCCGGCTGCTCTACGAGTTCAACCTCGCGATCCTCCCGGCCTCCGACCGGGAGCAGTTCGAGCAGTACTGGACCAGCCCCGAGACCAAGGCCCTGCGCGACGCGGAGGAACGCTTCATCACCGGCGGCGCGTCGAAGAACCCGCGCATCACCGCCGCCCAGTGGGACGAGGCCGCGAACAAGGTCCTCGACGACCTCGCCACCATGGGCACCGCGGCGGGCGACCGCTACCAGGGGCGCGTCGAGCCCGTCGCCATGAACGTCCTGGTACAGGCCGCCGTCGCGGGCATCCTCGGCTTCATCGCGCTCATCGTCTCCCTCGTCCTGTCCGTGCGCATCGGCCGCGACCTGGTCCGCGACCTGTCCCGGCTGCGCAAGGAGGCCCACGAGGTCTCCGGCGTCCGGCTGCCCGGCGTGATGCGCCGACTCGCCGCCGGCGAGCACGTGGACGTGGAGACCGAGGCCCCGCGCCTGGAGTACGAGAAGGACGAGGTCGGCCAGGTCGGCCAGGCCCTCAACTCCCTCCAGCGCGCGGCCATCGAGGCCGCCGTCAAGCAGGCGGAGCTACGGCGCGGAGTCTCCGAGGTCTTCGTCAACCTGGCGCGCCGCAACCAGGTGCTGCTGCACCGCCAGCTCACCCTGCTCGACACCATGGAACGGCGCACCGAGGACACCGAGGAGCTCGCCGACCTCTTCCGCCTCGACCACATGACCACCCGCATGCGCCGCCACGCCGAAGGCCTGGTGATCCTCTCCGGCGCCGCGCCCTCCCGCCAGTGGCGCAAGCCCGTCCAGCTGATGGACGTCGTACGGGCCGCCGTCGCGGAGGTCGAGGACTACGAGCGCATCGAGGTACGGCGCCTGCCGCGCCTGGGCATCGCCGGCCCGGCCGTCGCCGACGTCACCCACCTCGTCGCCGAACTCCTCGAGAACGCCACCGTGTTCTCGCCCCCGCACACGGCGGTCCAGGTGCACGGCGAGCGCGTGGCCAACGGCTTCACCCTGGAGATCCACGACCGTGGGCTCGGCATGAACCCGGACGCGCTCCTCGACGCGAACCTCCGGCTCGCCGAGACCCCCGAGTTCGAGCTCTCCGACACCGACCGCCTCGGCCTCTTCGTGGTCAGCCGCCTCGCGCAGCGCCACGGCGTCAAGGTCGTCCTCCAGCACAGCCCGTACGGGGGCACCACCGCGGTGGTCTTCCTCCCGGTGGCCCTGCTGACGGAGGCCCCCGAGACCAACGGCTCCGGCATCAGCCTCAACGGGGGCCAGGGCGGCAAGGGCGCCAAGGCCGGCGGGGGCGCCCGGGCGGCCTCCGCGGCCATGGCCGCCGGGACCTCCGCGCGCCCCGCCCCGGCCGCCGTCGAGGCGGTGCCCCTGGGCCGCCAGCTGCCGGCCGGTACCGAGCTGCGCGGCCCCGTCGAGCTGGAGGCGCCGCTCGGCGTGCTCGGGCTGGAGGGGCTGGGGGGCCTGCACGGCCTCGAAGACCCGGCCGCGCTGAACGACGATGCCCCCGCCGGCATCACGGGTCTCACCGGAGCCGGTGCCGGAGCCGGATCCACCGGCCGTCCCGCCATGGCCACCCTCGACGACGAGACCCCGCCGGGCGGCATCCCGCGCAGCGCGCTGCTGGGCCTGCGCCCGGCGGACCGCCCGCAGGTCGCCGAGCGGCACCCCGAACGCGGCGGAGCCTGGAAGAGCGACCGCAGCGGCTTCCGCGACCGTGACGGCGGCCGCGACGGTGGCCGGGACCGTGAGCGGGAGCCCCAGGCCCCCACCGGCCCGGTGCGCCTGGAGACGGCCCGCCCGGACGGCGGCCGCCCCGACGGCTCCGGTGCCAAGGGCGCCGCCGTCCCGCTCCCGCGCCGCCGCCCCACCCCGACCCTGGTCGCCGAGCACGGCCGCCGCGTGGATCCCCGCCCGGTCTCCGCGGTCCCGCAGCCGCAGCCCGCGCCGGCTCCGGCCGCGGGCGGTCTGCCCCGCCGGGTCCGCCAGGCCAACCTCGCGCCCCAGCTGAAGAACGCAGCGGCCTCCGCCCCCGCCGAAGCCGCCCAACCGGTGGCCGAGCGCGACGCGGAGGACGTACGTTCGCGCATGTCCGCACTCCAGCGCGGCTGGACGGCGGGCCGCAACCAGCAGGCACAGCAGCAGTCCCGGACCGAGGCCGGCACCTCCGCCGCCACCGGACCCGGATACGAGAACGAAGGGGACGGTCGATGACCGCACCGCAGACCGGAAACGACAGCAGGAGCCGCGGCTCCGGCCCGCTCAACTGGCTTCTTGACGAGCTCGTCGACAAGGTCGGCAGCATCCGCAAGGCGGTGGTCCTCTCCGGTGACGGCCTGCCCACCGGTACTTCCCGGGATCTGACCCGGGAGGACAGCGAGCACCTGGCGGCCGTGGCCTCCGGTTTCCACAGCCTGGCCAAGGGCGTCGGCCGTCACTTCGAGTCCGGCCGGGTCCGCCAGACCGTGGTGGAGCTGGACGAGGCCTTCCTCTTCGTCATGGCGGCCGGCGACGGCAGTTGCCTGGCCGTGCTCTCCGACGCAGACTCGGACGTCGGTCAGGTCGCGTACGAGATGACCCTCATGGTCAAGCGCGTCGGTGACCACCTGGCGACCGCCCCGCGCACCGGGCTGCCAGCCGGAGGGTGAGTCGGACGGCATGAGCGATCCAGGCCAGGACCACCCCGACAACAGCCCCGACGGGAGTCACGCCAGCTGGTTCGACGACGATGCGGGCCCCGTCGTGCGTCCGTACGCGATGACCCGCGGCCGGACCAGCCACGCCGGCCAGCACCGGCTCGACCTGATCGCGCTGGTCGTCGCCGAACCGGCGGCCGACGACCCGGTCTGGGACATGACCCTTTCCCCGGAGCACGCCCATATCCTGGGCCTGTGCCGGGGCCGGCCGCAGTCGGTCGCGGAACTCGCGGCCGAACTCGACCTCGCGGTCGGGGTCGTGAGGGTCCTGATCGGCGACCTGGTCGATGACGAACTGGTCCATGTGACCCGGCCGGTACCGCCGGCCGAACTGCCCGATGAATCCATTCTGCGTGAGGTGATCGATGGCCTTCGGGCGCTCTAGCCGCACCGGCGCGATGCATGCCGTCTCGCCGGTCGAGCCGCTGACCCTGAAGATCCTGGTCGCGGGCGGTTTCGGGGTGGGCAAGACCACCCTGGTCAGTGCGGTGAGCGAGATCAGACCGCTGAGGACCGAGGAACGGCTCTCGGAGCCGAGTATCGGTGTCGACGACACCGGGGGAGTGGAGGGCAAGAGCACCACGACGGTGGCCATGGACTTCGGGCGCATCACGCTGCGCGAGGACCTGGTGCTGTACCTGTTCGGCACGCCCGGACAGGACCGGTTCTGGTTCCTGTGGGACGAGCTGGCCCAGGGCTCGCTCGGCGCGGTGGTCCTCGCCGACACCCGCCGTCTCGCCGACTGCTTCGCCGCCGTCGACTACTTCGAGCGGCGGGAGCTCCCCTTCGTCGTCGCGGTCAACTGCTTCGACGGCGCCGACCGCCACCCCGTGGTGACCGTACGGGAGGCACTCGACCTCGACGCCGAGGTGCCGGTGCTGTTGTGCGACGCGCGGGACCGGGAGTCCGTGAAGGACGTACTGGTGGGGGTCGTGGAGCACGCGATGTCGCTGGCGCGGGCCCGGCGCCAGAGCCTGACGGCGGGGGCCTGACGGCGGGGACCTCACGCCAGGGGCCTCACGGCAGGGGCCCGACGCAGGGCCCCGGACACGGAGGCGGCCCGTACCCCCGCCGACTGGGGTACGGGCCGCAGCTCTCACGGGGGGACTCGGTGTCCCGGTCGCCGCGCGGGACTGTGGAGCGAGTGTGAACCTGCCGCCGGGGGCCGTCAAGCGTTCGGACAACACCCGTCGGCAGCCCCTGCTCAGCGCACCGCCACGACCGCCGACCCGTGCCCGAACAACCCCTGGTTCGCGGTGATTCCGGCCCGCGCCCCCGGCACCTGCCGGGCACCCGCGGTGCCCCGCAACTGCCAGGTCAGCTCGCACACCTGGGCGATGGCCTGCGCCGGCACAGCCTCCCCGAACGACGCCAGTCCGCCGCTGGTGTTGACGGGAATCCGGCCGCCGAGGGCCGTCGCGCCCTCCCGGACGAGCTTGGCCCCCTCGCCCTCCCCGCACAGCCCGATGTCCTCGTACCACTCCAACTCCAGGGCGGTGGACAGGTCGTACACCTCGGCCAGCGAGAGGTCGTCCGGCCCGAGTCCGGCCTCCTCGTACGCGGCGCGGGCGATGGAGGCCCGGAAGGAGCCGGGCACCGGGCGCGCGCCGGTCACCGAGTCGGTCGCGATGTCCGGGAGGTCCAGGACGGTCCGGGGATACGTCGGCGTCACCGTCGACACGGCCCGGATCCGCACCGGATCGGCGTGCCCGTGCGAGCGCGCGAAATCCATGGAGGACAGGACGAGCGCCGCACCCCCGTCGGAGGTGGCGCAGATGTCGAGCAGCCGCAGCGGGTCCGCGACGACCGCCGAGGCCGCGACCTCCTCGGCCGTCACCGCCTTGCGGTAGCGGGCCAGGGGGTTGAGCGCCCCGGCCGCCGCGTTCTTCACCTTGACCTGCGCGAAGTCCTCACCGGTGTCCCCGTACAGGGCCATCCGGCGGCGGGCGTACAGCGCGAAGTACGCCGGATTGGTGGCCCCCAGCACCCGGAACCGCAGCCAGTCCGGGTCGTCCGGCCGGTCCCCGCCCGCCGGGGCGAAGAACCCCTTGGGCGCCGCGTCCGCGCCGACCACCAGGACCACGTCGGCCAGTCCCGCCAGGATCTGCGCCCGCGCCGCCCCGATGGCCTGGGCCCCGGAGGCGCAGGCCGCGTACACGCTGGTCACCCGGGCGCCCTGCCAGCCGAGGGCCCGCGCGAAGGTCGCGCCGGCCACGTAGCCCGGGTACCCGCCGCGGACGGTGTCGGCTCCGACGACCGACTGCACGTCGGTCCAGTCCAGCCCCGCGTCGGCGAGGGCGGTACGGGCGGCGGCCCGCCCGTACTCGACGAAACTGCGGCCCCACTTGCCCCAGGGGTGCATGCCGGCTCCTAGAACCGCGACGTCGGCGCTCACGACTGCCCTCCCACCGGCTTGAACTGCCAGGTCAGATAGGTGGTGTCGGTCTCGGCGTCCTCGCTCAGCACACCGCCCACCACCTCGACCTCCATCCCGACCGCCAGATCGGCGAGGGTCACCCCCGGCGCGCCCTGACCGAGTACGACCATCCCCTCCGCCTCCAGCTCCACCGCGATGAGGGTGTACGGCTCCCAGGGCGCGCCCGGGTCGGACACGTACGGGGCGGGCGGCCGGTAGCGGCCGTCGGTGTAGGACCAGACCCGGCCGCGCGGGGACAGTGGCGCCTCGGTGAGCTCCCCGCCGCCGGGGCAGTGCGGATTGCGGCAGTACGCGTCCTCGCGCGGGAAGAACACCGCGGTGCAGGCGGAGCAGCGGGTGCCGAGCAGCCGGAAGCCGCCCGCCGCCCCCGCATCGGTGAACCACCCGCTCACGACGGGTGTGCGTGTGCGTTCCAAGTCCCCTCCCGGGCAGCAGAATCTGACGAGCCGTCAGAAGTCTGCCACGGCAGGCGCCGCCGGTCACCGGTTCTCGGCGAGCCACTTCCGCGCGATCCCGGCCAGCTCCGCGTCCCGCCCGGTCAGCATCATCCGGATCATCTGCGCGTCCCCGCGCAGCGACCAGCCCGGATTCCCGAAGGTGGCCGGGTTGTTCCCCTCGATGAGGAGGTGCGCCGGCCAGGCGGTCCCGTACCCGATGAGGGGGAGCGCGGCCAGATAGCGCTTGCGGCCGCGCGCCAGCCCGTGGGCGGTGACGGCGAGACCGGTGAGCGTCCCCGTCAGGTGCACCCAGCGGGTGGCGGCGCGCGCGTGCATGGCGACGTAGTAGGGCCAGAATTCCTCGTACGAAGCGAAAGTCATGCGGGCACGTTACTCAGCGGTGCGTTGGGCCGACAGACACGGGAAAGTCGAAATACGTGTCCGGGAACGCCTCCGGCCTGTACGTGAAATGCCACCATTCCTCGGGGAGGTTGACGAATCCCTGCCCGCCGAGCGCCCGCTTCAGCACCTGCCGATCGGCCCGGGCGGCCGCGCCGATCAGAGGGCTGTCCGTGTGTGCGAGGGGATCGAAGAAATCGAAGGGAGTCCCCATGTCGAGGGGCCGCCGGGTCACCAGGTCCACGAGGGTCACATCGACGGTGGACCCACGGCTGTGCCCGGACTTCTCGGCGATGTACCCGTCCGGGATCAGCCGGTCCTTCGCCACCCGCGGATGGAACTCCGCCTTGGTGCGCGGATCCTCCGGGTCCCGGGCCCACCGTACGAAGCGGTCCACCGCGCGCTGGGGCCGGTAGCAGTCGTACACCAGGAGCGAGTACCCGCGCCGGACCACTTCCCGCTGCGCCCGCCGCAGGGCCTCGGCGGCCGGCCGGGCGAGCAGGCAGACGGGTTCGTCGTACCCGTCCACCACTCCGCCGGTGAAATTCTCGGCAGTGGCGTACCTGATGTCCTCCCCGATACTGGGGTCGACCTTCGCAAGGGCCACGAAACCGGGCGCGGGCGCCGTCCCGGCCAACGCCGCCAGTACCACCACAGGGGCCACAACCACCGTCATCCGCATGCCCCTTGGCATACCATCGCGGGATGCCGGCAACGCTGAAGGACTCGCACTGCTCCACCTGTGGAGCACTGTTCGACAGGTCCGACTGGCCCCGTACGTGCGCCACCTGCGGCGCCGTCACCTACCGCAACCCCCTCCCGGTGGCGGTCGCGCTGCTCCCGGTGGAGGACGAGCGCGGCACCGGCCTCGTCGCCATCACCCGCACCATCGAACCGGCCCTCGGCGGCGTCGCCCTGCCGGGCGGCTTCATGGACTTCGGCGAGGACTGGCGCGACGCCGTCGTGCGCGAACTGCGCGAGGAGACCGGCATCCACGCCCCGGCCTCCGAGGTCACCCTGGCGGACGCCCTCAGCTCCCCGGCCGGCCACCTGCTCCTGTTCGGTCTCCTGCCGCTGCGCCCGGCCGCCTCGCTCCCGCCGTCCGCCCCCACGGACGAGACGACGGGCTGGCACGTCCTGAGGGGCCCGCAGGAGCTGGCCTTCCCGCTCCACACCCGGGCCGCCGCGGCCTGGTTCGGCGGGCGGTACGCGTAGACCGCCACCTCACAGCGGCAGCTCCATCACGAAGCTCATCATGGTGACCACGCCCACCACGCCGCCGGTGATCACCGCGCCCTGCCGCCACACGGCCCGCGCCGGAACCGGACGGTCCCGCAGCGCCGACCCCGCGGCCAGCGGGAGCACCGCGGCGGCCGCCGTCAACGCCCAGACCTCCAGGAAGCCGACCGAGGACACCACGGATTGGGAACGCAGCCACCACACGGCCACCCCCGCCACCCCCGCCGACAGCGGGGCCAGCATCGCCGCCACCCCGACCACCCGCGGCCACGCCGTGACGCGCGCGGCCCAACGGCCGAGCACAGCCAGGGGTTTCACCAGCAGCATGCCGTGCAGGAAGCCCACCGCCACGGCCGCGACCGCGCCGATGCCGATCAATGCGAGCGATCTCTCCGACGGCTGCTGCGTCACGACCAGAACGGCCCACGCGGTCAGCATCTGGTAGGCACCCACGGCTTCCGAGCCGGGAGCCATGTCCCATCGTCGTGACATCCGCCGGCTCGCCGAATACGGCCTCGCCGGGCTCGCTAAGACCATCGCAGACTCCCTGATCGCACGGGTTGGGGGGCAGGGCTCTGTTCGCGCCCAGCGCCAGCATTCCCGCGCCCGCTATAGGAGACCTACAATCACGGCCGAGTCGAGCTGGAGCCGACCGCGGCTGGATCCCCTCACGACCGCCCCTGGAGCCCCTGGAGTATCCGGAGCCCCCGGAGCCCCCGGAGCCCCCGGAGCATCCGCAGCCGCGACCGTCATCGCAGCCCCTGGACTCCCGGCCGTCACTGGAGCCCCCGGACCACCACGCCCTCGACCGCCTCCCCGCCCTCGGTCTCCACCACCACCGCGTCCCCCGCCCACCGCACCGCGTACCGCTCGATCTCACCCGGCTCGAAGCCCGGCCCCGGATCGCGGACCACCAGCCCCCCGCCCGTGCGCCCCCGCGCCGGCGCCCACGCCTCCAGGACCACCGATCCGTCGGGCGACCGCACCGGGAGCACCGCCCCTGCCCGCGCCAGCACCGGGATCCGGCCCACCGGCGCGTCCAGGAGCACCTGCCCGGGGCCCTCGTACGCCGTCCCGGTCGCCGTGTCGTACCACCGGCCCCGCGGCAGCCGTACGGCCCGCCGGTCCGCCCCGCACTCCAGTACCGGCGCCACCAGCAGCGCGTCGCCCAGCAGGAAGGCGTCCTCGCAGTCCCGCAGTGCCCGGTCCTCCGGCGCGCCCCACCACAGCGGCCGCACGTACGGGGCCCCGGTGCGCCGGGCCAGATGGGCCAGCGTCACGAAGTACGGCCGAAGCCGCTCCCGCTCCGCCAGCACGGTCCGGGCGTGCTCCTCCGCCTCCGGCCCGAACTCCCAGGGCTCGCGCCGCCCGGCCCAGATCGCCGAGTGCGTCCGGAACAGCGGCAGGTGCGCCCCGAGCTGCAGCCACCGCAGGTACAGCTCCGGCGAGGGCGAGCCGCCGAAGCCGCCGACGTCCGGGCCCGAGTACGGCACCCCGCACAGTCCCAGCCCCAGCACCAGCGCCAGTGAGGCCCGCAGCCCGTCCCAGCTGGACTCCACGTCTCCCGACCACGTGCCCCCGTACCGCTGCATCCCCGCCCACCCCGAGCGCGAGAACAGGAACGGCCGCTCGGCGGGCCGCAGCCGCACCAGCCCCTCCCAGCCGGCCCGCGCCATGCCCAGGGCGTAGACGTTGTGCGCGGCCCGGTGGTCCCCGCCCGCCCCGTCCAGCGCGTGCCGGGCCGAGCGGGGGAGCGTCGGATCCCCGAACGCGGCGAAGGAGACGGGCTCGTTCATGTCGTGCCAGACCCCGGCGAACCCCTGCGCCAGGCGCTCCTCGTACAGCCCGCCCCACCAGTCCCGCGCGGCCGGATCCGTGAAGTCCGGGTACGCGCACTCGCCCGGCCACACCTCGCCCCGCACCTCCCGCCCCAGGGCGTCCCGTACGAAGGCCCCCTGCGCGCCGACCGCCAGACCCGAGGCGTGCACCGCGTCCCCGGCCTTCACCGCCGGGTCGACGATGGAGACGAGCCGCACCCCCCGGCCCGCCAACTCCTGAGCCAGGCCGGGCAGATCGGGGAACCTCTCCCGGTCCACGGTGAACACCCGGTGCGCGTCGTAATGGTCGATGTCCAGATGTACGGCCGACAGGGCCAGCCCGCGCGACGCGTACCCGGACACCACCCGCCGCACCTCCGCCGCGCTCCCGAACCCCCACCGCGCGTGCTGGTACCCCAGCGCCCACTGCGGCGGTACGGCGGCCCCGCCCGTCAGCGCCGACCAGCCCTGGAGCACCCGCGCAGGCGGCCCGACCAGCGCCCAGGAGCGCACCGGCCCGCCCTCCATGCGCAGCTCGCACGACCCCGGCCGGTCCGGACCCGAGCCGGCGCCCTCCTCGCCCTCGCGCAGCACCACGCGCCCGTCCCAGGTGTTGTCGTGGAACAGCAGGTGCGTCCCCGCGTCCGCGACCACCATCTGCACCGGCATCGTGATGTAGAGCGGATCGTCGCCCGGCCCGAAGCCGCCCTTGGGGTCCGTGTTCCACAGCCGGTACTCCCCGTCGCGCAGCCGCGGGCCCGCGGCCCGACCGCCCAGCCCGAAGAAACGCGCGTCCGCAGGCACCTCGCTCCGCTGCATCCACCGGGCCCCGGCGGCTGCGCCGGCCCCGCCCCCGGCCGGATCCGCCGGCTCCCACCAGCGCGGGGGCAGTTCCCGCCGTAACACGGTCCCGCCGGGCGTCCGGATCTCCACCGCCCCGTGCCGGGACACCGCCACGGTCACCCGCTCCGACACCACCCGCCAGCCGCCCCCGGTGTCCGGCTCCAGCACGGCCCGCGGGTCGGGTTCCGGGCCGCTGCCCACCACCGCGTACGAGGGCGTCGGCCCGGCCCCGTCCCAGCCCCAGAACACCGCGCCGCCCGCCGTGACCCGTACCAGCAGCTCCGAGCGCGCGAACCGCAGCACGCCCCCGCCCGGCCGCGCCTCCGTACCCGTCAGCAGACCCGGCACGCGCGCCCGCTCCGCGCCCCGGCGCGGGAGCCCCGCCGCGTCCGTACGCCGGTTGCGCCAGGCCGAGCGCCAGGCGCCCCGTCCGCGCTCGGTACCGATGTCCTTGACCGCACGCATCAGCTCACGACCGTCCATGCTGCTCACCCTGCCATCTGCGGCCAGACGAGCGGGTTGCGTTCAACTTCCGTTCACCCGTCCATGAGGCCTCTGGTGCGGAGGTGGATCACATGGCATCGTCCCTGTGAGCCGACGCGCGCACACCCATCGCGCGCCGGCACCGTACGCACACCACGCGCGAGCCGCAGACTTGACCGGGAGCCGACCCATGACCGCAGCCACCACGCCGGAACCCCTCTGGTCGCCGGGCCCCGAGCGGATCGCCGCGGCCCGGATCACCGCCTTCCAGGCCTGGGCCGCCGAGTACCACGGCGCCCCCGCCGACGGCGGCTACCCGGCGCTGCACAGCTGGTCCGTGGACGAGCTCGACACCTTCTGGCAGGCCGTCGCCGAATGGTTCGACGTACGGTTCACCACCCCGTACGAGTCGGTCCTCGCGGACCGCGCCATGCCGGGCGCCCGCTGGTTCCCCGGCGCCACCCTCAACTACGCCGAGCACGCCCTGCGCGCCGCCGAGGACCCGGCCCGCGCCGGGGACGCCGCCCTGCTCCACGTGGACGAGACCCACGAGCCCACCCCCGTCACCTGGTCCGAGCTCCGCCGCCAGGTCGGCGCACTCGCCGCCGAACTGCGCGCTCTCGGGGTACGCCCCGGCGACCGGGTCAGCGGCTACCTCCCCAACATCCCCGAGGCCGTCACCGCGCTCCTCGCCACCGCCGCCGTCGGCGCGGTCTGGACCTCCTGCGCCCCCGACTTCGGGGCCCGCAGCGTCCTCGACCGCTTCCAGCAGGTCGAGCCGGTCGTCCTGTTCACCGTCGACGGCTACCGCTACGGCGGCAAGGAGCACGACCGCCGCGACACCGTCGCCGAGCTCCGCGCCGAACTCCCCTCGCTGCGCGCCGTCGTCCACATCCCCCTGCTCGGCACGCCGGCCCCCCAGGGCGCCCTGGCCTGGTCCGACCTGGTCGCGGGCGATGCGGAGCCCGTCTTCGAGGCCGTGCCCTTCGACCACCCGCTGTGGGTCCTGTACTCCTCCGGCACCACCGGCCTGCCCAAGGCGATCGTCCAGTCCCAGGGCGGCATCCTCCTCGAACACCTCAAGCAGCTCGGCCTGCACTGCGACCTCGGCCCCGAGGACCGGTTCTTCTGGTACACCTCCACCGGCTGGATGATGTGGAACTTCCTCGTCTCCGGCCTGCTCACCGGTACGACCGTGGTCCTGTACGACGGCAGCCCGGGCTACCCCGACACCGGCGCCCAGTGGCGCATCGCCGAGCGGACCGGGGCCACCCTCTACGGCACCTCCGCCGCGTACGTCATGGCCTGCCGCAAGGCCGAGGTCCATCCGGCGCGGGACTTCGACCTGTCCACCGTGAAGTGCGTGGCCACCACCGGCTCCCCGCTCCCGCCGGACGGCTTCCGCTGGCTGCACGACGAGGTGGCCGAGGACCTCTGGATCGCCTCCGTCAGCGGCGGCACCGACGTCTGCAGCTGCTTCGCCGGCGCCGTCCCCACCCTCCCAGTGCACATCGGCGAGCTCCAGGCCGCCTGCCTGGGCACGGACCTCCAGGCCTGGGACCCGTCGGGCAAGCCCGTCATCGGCGAGGTCGGCGAGCTGGTCGTCACCAACCCGATGCCGTCCATGCCCATCCGCTTCTGGAACGACCCGGACGGCAGCCGCTACCGCGACAGCTACTTCGAGATGTTCCCCGGCGCCTGGCGCCACGGGGACTGGATCACGATCACCGACCACGGCTCGGTCGTCATCCACGGCCGCTCCGACTCCACGCTGAACCGCCAGGGCGTGCGGATGGGCTCCGCCGACATCTACGAGGCCGTCGAGCGGCTCCCCGAGATCAAGGAATCCCTGGTCATCGGCCTGGAGGAGCCGAACGGCGGCTACTGGATGCCGCTCTTCGTCCACCTCGCGCCCGGCGCGACCCTGGACGAGGACCTGCGCGCCCGCATCAAGGCGACCATCCGCGAGGAGCTCTCCCCGCGCCACGTCCCGGACGAGATCATCGAGGTCCCGGCCATCCCGCACACCCTCACCGGCAAGCGCATCGAGGTCCCGGTCAAGCGCCTCCTCCAGGGCGCCCCCATGGCCAAGGCCGTCAACCCCGGCTCGGTCGACAACCTCGATCTGCTGCACTTCTACGAGGAGCTGGCCCGCACCCGCACCCAGGGCTGAGCGTCACTGTCAGTGGTCGTGGTTACCGTGAGTGAGCAATTGATCGCGTCACTCAGGGGGAGCCATGCGACGTTCGAACGACACCACAAGCAGGCGCCGCAAGCTGCGCCGTGAAGTGCCCGGCACCGTCGGCCTGCTGGCCGACGCCGGGGACTTCGCGGCCATGCGCGTCTACCGCAGCTTCGGCTTCGACGACCACCGGGACTACCTCCGGCACATCGACGACCTGCTGCGCTCCCTGGCCGCCCAGGGCATCCACACCACCGTCGCCCTCTTCGATCCCGAGGAGTACGCCGAGTACTGCGCGGAGCACGGCCTCGACGCCGACACCGCCGAGGCCCGCACCCGTTACACCGCCGAACTGGCCTGCACCGGCACGAACCTGCCCTACACCGGCCAGCCCATCGAGGAGCTGGTCCCGCTCCTCGTCGACGAGGCCGTCCGGCAGGCCACCTGGGAGTACGCCACCACCCTCCTCGCCGACGTCGGAAACTGCGCGGACTGCGGCGAGGACATCGGCCGGGCCTCCTTCGAACGAGCCGCCGACGCACTCGAACGCCTCGTGGCGGGGGCCGGCCCGGGCCACCACCACGTGGTCTGCAGCATCCCGTCCGAAGCCGAACAGCTCCTCGCCGTCCTGCACGCCGAGGCCGCGCGCGACCCCGACAGCCCACCGCGGATCGAGGGCCGCGAAGGCCTCGACTTCGTGACCGTGCTCGCCGCGGGACTCGCCCTCGGCGGCCCCGGCGGGCTGGTGCTGCGCAGCACCACCGAGGGCGACCGCGACCGGGTGCACGGCTGGCGCCTGGACCGCGGCCGACTGGTCCCGCTCTCCGCGGCGGCCGTCTTCAACGCCTACTGCACGGACGCCGACACCGGAGAGCCCGTCGCGCCCGAGCCGGGCGTCGAGTACTGCCCGGGGTACGAGGTGGACGATCCGGGCCCGCACCACTGAGCCGATCGCGGAAACGGCCGAGGGGCCCTCGCCACCGGCGAAGGCCCCTCGTACGACTACACACCCGCCATCCGGCTACTCGCCGGACAGCACCGCCTGCGCGGCCAAGCGGGCCTCCTCGGCACTGTCCGCGGCACGTGCCGCGGCCGCGGCACGCTCGCACTGCGCCAGCGTGTACTTGGCCAGCGTCGCCCGGACGTAAGGAATGGAAGCGGCACCCATCGAAAGGGAGGTGACACCCAGACCCGTCAGCACACAGGCCAGCAGCGGGTCCGAGGCGGCCTCGCCACAGACGCCACAGCTCTTGCCCTCGGCCCTGGCGGCCTCGGCCGACATCGCGATCAGGTCGAGCAGCGCGGGCTGCCACGGGTCCTGCAGCCGCGACACCGCACCGACCTGGCGGTCGGCGGCGAAGGCGTACTGCGCGAGGTCATTGGTGCCCAGCGAAAGGAACTCGACCTCCTGCAGGATCGAGCGCGCCCGCAGCGCGGCGGAGGGGATCTCCACCATCGCGCCGAACTTCGCCTTCAGACCGGCCTCGCGGCAGGCGTCGGCGAAGGCCTTGGCATCGGCACGGTCCGCCACCATCGGGGCCATGACCTCGAGGTAGACGGGCAGCCCCTCGGCGGCCTTGGCCAGCGCCGTCAGCTGCGTACGCAGCACGTCGGGGTGGTCCAGCAGCGAGCGCAGGCCGCGCACACCGAGCGCCGGGTTCGGCTCGTCGGCCGGGGTCAGGAAGTCCAGCGGCTTGTCGGCGCCGGCATCCAGCACACGCACGACCACACGCCCCTCGGGGAAGGCCTCGAGCACCTTGCGGTAGGACTCGATCTGCTTCTCCTCGGACGGCGCCTTCTTGCTGTCGTCCAGGAACAGGAACTCGGTGCGGAACAGACCCACACCCTCAGCTCCGGCCTCGACGGCAGCCGGCACGTCCGCGGGACCGCCGACGTTGGCCAGCAGCGGGACCTTGTGACCGTCGGAGGTCGCGCCCGGACCGGAAGAAGCGGCGAGAGCGGCCTTGCGCTCCGCGGCCGCGGCCTCCAGCTCGGCCCGCTTCTGCGGCGACGGGTCCACGAACAGGTCACCGGTGCTGCCGTCCACGGCGATCAGAGTGCCCTCGGCGATCTCGCCGGCACCCGGCAGCGCCACGATGGCCGGCACGCCGAGCGCCCGCGCGAGAATCGCGCTGTGGCTGGTCGGGCCGCCTTCCTCGGTCACGAAACCGAGAACCAGCGCCGGGTCGAGGAGCGCGGTGTCGGCGGGGGCAAGATCCCGCGCGATCAGCACGTACGGCTCGTCACTGTCCGGCACACCCGGCATCGGCACGCCGAGCAGCCGCGCGACGATGCGGTTGCGCACGTCGTCCAGGTCGGCGACCCGGCCCGCCATGTACTCCCCGGCCCCCGCGAGGAGCTCGCGGTAGGCGGCGAACGCGTCGTACACACCGCGCTCGGCGGTGCTGCCGACGGCGATCCGCCGGTCGACGTCCGCCATCAGCTCGGGGTCCGTGGCGATCATCGCCTGGGCCTCGAGCACGTGCTGGGCCTCGCCACCGGCCAGCTGGCCGCGCGCGATCAGGTCGGCCGAAACAGCCTTCACGGCCTGACGGGCGCGCCCCTGTTCGCGCTCCGCCTCATCCGCGTTGATCTGCTTGGCCGGCGGCTCGAGAACCGCCGTACCCATGTGCCGAACCTCGCCGATCGCCACACCGTGGCTCACGCCGACGCCTCGCAGCGTTGTCTCCATTTCACCCGTCTCCGATTGAGCGACGGCCCCGCCGTCGCGATGGATGTCCGACTCGCCCGCGAGGGCGGTACAGGCGGACACATCACTTCCAGCTGAAGAGAACGTCTTCCGCCTTGACGTCCCCGGACTCCACGATGTCGTAGAGGGATTCCGCGGAGGCCTCCAGCGCCACGATCGGGCAGACGGAGGACTTGCCCGCGGCCTCGACCGCGGCAGGGTTCCAGCGAATGACGGCCTGGCCGCGCGTCACCGTGTCGCCCTTGGTGACGAGCAGCTCGAAGCCCTCGCCGTTGAGCTGCACGGTGTCGATCCCGAGGTGCGTCAGAAC
This sequence comes from Streptomyces sp. NPDC060031, assembly GCF_042736805.1. NCBI lineage: Bacteria > Bacillati > Actinomycetota > Actinomycetes > Kitasatosporales > Streptomycetaceae > Streptomyces > Streptomyces sp. NPDC060031. The sequence goes on along the minus strand of NZ_JBHWVM010000096.1, from coordinate 762 downwards.
ACCGTGCCCGTAGCTGTCGACGACTACGTAAGCGTGCGGGTGCAGGGAGACGATCACACCGTCAACGGGCGCCACCGCCTCCGAGGGCTCCTGCAACGGCTTGATGGCGGTGCCCGGACCCACCATTGCGCCGGAGAACACCGGATCGGGCACTGCCGCGAGTCCGATGGCGGTCCCGGCGAGTGGGGACGTCACGCTGGTCATGGGGGGCCTCCAGGGGTGGGGCTCTTCGTGTCGCCGTCACTACCTGTCGCGAACGGCGTACTGTTCAAAAGGATATGTCACTAGATGTTCGGGTTCGCCCGATGTTGGTCCTGATCCGGGCCGGTCCTTTGGCACGGAGACTAGTGGACTAGACCGGTGGACTAGACCATACGCCTGAATCGATTTGCTTGGGCACCAACGGGCCTGTACTGTCGTGACTCCCGCCGGGACGCCTCGTGTGAACATCTCGCGAACGGCTGATGGACGGGACTCCTCCTCTTCATTACTGATCTTGACCTCTGCTTCTTGCTGCGCGCCTTTATCGGCAAAACTGCGAGTGGTCAGGGAAACGGAAAAGCACTGATAGAGTCGGACTCGCCGGAAAGGGAAAGCGCGAAAGCGCAGAACCTGGAAGGCGAAAAACCGCGGGACCGAGTCTGATAGAGTCGGAAACGCAAGAACAAAGAAAAGAACGAAGGAAGCGCCCGGAGGAAAGCCCGAGAGGGTGAGTACAAAGGAAGCGTCCGTTCCTTGAGAACTCAACAGCGTGCCAAAAAT